>JANNWF010000327.1:0-3955 GCA_031408455.1 Pseudoxanthomonas sp.
TGGCGGTCGTCGCCGCTGGCAACACGATCAAGCGAAAGGTGAGATTGATCCGCGGCGCGCACGGCTTGGCAGTACGTGGCACGCAGTGTTGGTAGCGCGTTTGAGTGTCGCCCCGCATGAGCAAGAGGCTGCCATGGCTGAGTGGTACCTCAAGACGATCCGCCGCGTCGGTTCGACTGCGCAACAGAAACCGGCGGCTGCCACCCAAGCTCACGGAAGCAATCAGCGGCTGCGGACCCAGCTCAGGTTCGTCATCGGCATGCCAGCCCATGCAGTCGGCACCATCGCGATAGCGATTGGCGAGCACAGAATTAAAGTGCGTTGCGCAGGCCCCTTCGACCCGTTGCTTGATTGGCAACAGGCTACTCGGCCAAGGACGCGGTTCGAAGCGAATGCGTGAATACGTGTAGCTGGCCTCGCGGTCACCAATCCAACAACTCTGCCTGGGTGCCGGTATTTCGCGACCAAACAGGCGCACGTGATGCTGTTCCCACCGAATGTCAGCAGCTAGCTCAATGAGCGCGGCAGTGGCTGCAGCTGCGGTTAGAAACCCAGGGTCAAACCACACATCAGCCGCAGACAAGTCGATCCGAGTCAGCGCCACCGAGATGCCTTGTCAGCTGAGTTCAGGTGCCTCAAGCAACGCCGCAGTGACCTGACCCAATTCAAGCAAACGCAAATCGCTGCCGGGTGGACCGACCAGCTGCAATCCGATTCCAGCACCCAAAGGCAGACTCAGCGCAGGGCAACCGGCGATGCTCGCCAAGGCAGTGAAGTCGGCCAGATTGGCTGGCTCGGCGGCAGCCAATAGCGGCGGCGGCAATGGCACGGTGGGCAACAGCAGCACATCGACCGCGTCGAATAAACGCCGCATAGACACCACCGCGGCATCGAGCAGGCGATCCGCGCGCGCATAGTCGACGGCCGACTTGCCGGCCGCAAACGCGAGCATCTGCCGACGCTCACTGGAAAGTTGCAGCAAGTCCGCCGGATCAGCCGCAGCAAGCCCGGCTTCCATCATCAACAAGGCGGCACGACGCAGACGCGGCAATCCGAACTCTGTCAGCGCCACTTCGCTGCGTGCGCCAAGCAGCGGTTGCAGGCGCTGCAAAGCAGAGCCAAACGCAGCGACCACGGTTGCATCGGCACCCAACGCAGCCAACTGCGAGGCGACACCACTGCGCAAACGACCCGGCTCCCAGTCGGGCAGTGCCAATGGCACGCGACGCCGACGCGAGCGTGGATCGGCGGGATCGTGCGCGGCCAGCACTTGCAACAGCACGTTCAAATCATCCAGCGAGCGTGTGATCGGCCCGACCACGTCCAAGCGCGGCAGCGCCGGCCACAAGCCGCTGCAGGACACCTCGCCGAGCGTAGGCCGCAACGCATAGATGTCGCAGAACGCCGCCGGAATGCGCAGCGAACCCATGGTGTCGCTACCCAGCGCCGCGCTGCACAGACCCGCCGCGACAGCGACGGCCGACCCTGACGAAGAACCGCCAGACGCCTGTGTAGGTCGCTGTGGGTTGGGCACATTGCCAAATGCCGAATTGCTGCCCATCGCACCCAGCGCCGCTTCGTCCAGCGCGGTCTTGCCGAGAATGACCGCGCCGGCTGCGCGCATACGCGCCACTGCGAATGCGTCCGACGATGCGCGATGGGAGCGTCGTGCGGCGAGGCCAGCCGTCGTCGGCAGCCCAGCCACATCCAGATTGTCCTTGATCGCGATCGCGACACCATCGAGTCTGCCAACCGTCGTGCCGGCGTGTCGGCGCGCGTCTGACGCAGCTGCCGCTTGCCGCGCGCCGTCTGCATCGACGCAATAGAACGCGCGCCGGCTGGGGTTTTCGGCTTCGATCGCGCTGAGATACACCTCGGTCAAGCGACTGGCGGTGATCTCGCCGCTGGCCAGCAGGTGCAACTGTCTACACAGCGAGGCGTGGCGCAGTTCGGAATCGTCGATGGCGGTCATCGGGGACGTCTGAATGAGGAGTCTTTGGACAGCATTATCCACAACCCGCAGCTGCTGCCGGCGCGGATTCGGCCGATGCCTATAATTGAGGCCGGAATCAACTGGGCAAAATGGTGCGCCATGAGCGAACGCGACTGCATGGAATACGACGTCGTCACCGTGGGTGCCGGCCCGGCCGGGCTGGCGTTTGCGATCCGCTTGAAGCAACTCAAGCCCGAACTGACGGTGTGCGTGATCGAGAAATCCTCGACTATCGGCGCGCACATTCTGTCCGGTGCCGTGATCGAACCGCAGCCATTGGACGAACTGCTGCCCGGCTGGCGCGATGCGCCGCCGCCCGTCTGCGTGCCGGCTACGGAAGACGAGTTCTGGTTTCTGACCAAAACCGGTGGCTGGAAGTCACCCCTCGTGCCGCCGCAGATGAACAACCACGGCAACTTCATTGTCAGCCTGGGCGCGATGTGCGCCTGGTTGGCACCGCAAGCCGAAGCCTTGGGCGTCGAGATCTATCCCGGCTTTGCCGCCGCCGAGCCCCTGTTCAATGACGACGGCTCCGTGGCCGGCGTGCGCATCGGTGACATGGGCGTGGCCAAGGACGGCAGCCACAAGACGACCTATACCCAAGGCATCGACATCAAGGCCAAACTGACCGTGCTCTCCGAGGGCGCGCGCGGCCATCTGACCAAACAGTTAGTCAAGCGCTTCGCACTGGATAGTGAGTCCGATCCGCAAAGTTATTCGATTGGCATCAAGGAGTTGTGGCAGTTGCCGGCGGGTCGCGGCAGGCCCGGAAAGATCGTCCACTCGCTGGGTTGGCCGGCCGATACGCGCACCTACGGCGGCAGCTTTTTGTATCACCTGACCGGCGATCAGGTCGCGCTTGGTTATGTCTCCGGGCTCGATTACCGCGACCCGAAGTATCAGCCTTACGAAGCCTTCCAGCAGTGGAAGCACCACCCGACCATCAAGCCCTTGCTGGAAGGCGGCAGCATTCTCTCGGCCGGTGCGCGTGCCATCGTCACTGGCGGTTGGCAGTCGCTACCCAAGGTTGAGATGCCCGGCGCTCTGTTGATCGGCGACGCCGCCGGCTTGCTCAACGTGCCCAAGATCAAGGGCACTCATCAGGCCATTCGCTCAGGCATGTTGGCCGCCGAACACGCAGCGGGTTCGCTCAGCCCGATGGGTTGGGACGCAAAATTGCGCGGCTCGGTAGTGATGAGTGAACTGAAGCGTGTACGCAACATCAAGCCCAGCTTCAAGAAAGGCCTGTGGGTGGGCTTGCTCAATTCGGGCTGGGAAACCCTGACCGGCGGCGCTTCGCCGTGGACCTGGCGCAACAAACCCGACTACAGCTCGCTGGCGAAGCTCAGCGCCAACGAAACTCCAAAGCGTGATTACGTTGAACGCACCCTCGCCCCCCGCGACCGCCTGGCCGGCGTCTACTTCGCCGCCACCGAACACGACGAAGACCAACCCGTCCATCTCAAGGTCGCCGACACCTCGATCTGCCTGACGAAGTGCACCGAGGAATACGGCAACCCCTGCGAACGCTTCTGTCCGGCTGGCGTGTACGAAATGGTCGGCACCGGCAGCGAGCGCCGCCTGCAAATCAACGCCGCCAACTGCGTGCACTGCAAGACCTGCGACGTGAAAGACCCCTACCAGATCATTACCTGGGTGACGCCGGAGGGTGGTGCGGGGCCGAATTACGCGAATCTTTGAGGGGTGAAGCGGGGTTGGAGAAGCAAGGGCGGGGCTGCGAGAAGCAAAGGCGGGGCTGGGGGCTGGGGTGAGGCGGCAGCGCCTCCGAGCGCCTCTACCATGACATCAACTCGCCACAAGCATTTTGTTGCGCCCCAGCCCCCAGCCCCCAGCCCCCAGCCCCCAGCCCCGCCTCTGCTTCTAACAACCCCGCTTCTCCCAAAAAATGACCCGCATCTGCCTAGCCACCGCCATCGCTGCTACCGGTCTCGACGACGATCA
>JANNWF010000328.1:0-2955 GCA_031408455.1 Pseudoxanthomonas sp.
GCGCGCGGCGTCGTGCACCAGCACCCAATCTTTACCGCTGACTTTGCTTGGCAGCGCTTCCAATCCAGCCAGCACGGAATCGGCGCGGGTGGCGCCGCCGACGCAAGCCAGCACCGGCTTGCCGTGCAATTCACGCCAACCTGGATAGTTCGGATCATTCAATGCGTGCGCCACCAACAGGCCACTGACGCCGGGGTGGCGAGCCAGCCGCTCCAAAGTGTGGGTCAACAGTGGCCTGCCCAATATCGACAAGTACTGCTTCGGCAGGTCTGAGCCAAACCGTTCGCCGCGTCCCGCCGCTGGTACCACCACCCAGGTCATGGTGGCGACTCGGGCTTGGGTGATGCCGTCTCAATGATGCGGTAATAGGTTTCGCCCGGACGAATCATCCCCAACTCGTCGCGCGCGCGTTCCTCGACCGCTGCAGTGCCTGATTTCAAGTCTTCAACCTCCGCTGCCAGCGCTGCATTGCGCTGCCGCAGGATCGCATTCTCCGCTTCCTGCTGCGCGACCGCGGCTTTCAACGTCTCCACTTCGGCACGACCGCCATCACCCACCCACAGTTTCACCTGCAGGGCGATCAGTGCAGCGAGCAACACTAGGGTGAGCAAACGCAGCACGACGGTTAGTTCGGCTCGTTCAATTGGGCTTACTCAAAGCTGCATCCTCAATGCGGCTTCGCCAATCCAAGCGGGCACAGCCGCACATGCGCTGCTCACCGTCCACGCAAGGACACAAACGCAGCCCTACCGGCATAACGCGCGCTGCTACCCAGTGCCTCTTCGATGCGCAGCAGCTGGTTGTACTTGGCGACGCGATCCGAGCGACACAGCGAGCCGGTCTTGATCTGCGTGGCCGTCGTCGCTACGGCGATATCCGCGATCGTGGTGTCTTCGGTCTCACCGGAGCGATGCGAAACCACGGCGGCGTAGCCAGCAGCATCAGCCATGGCAATGGCTTCCAGCGTCTCGCTCAAGGTACCAATTTGATTGACCTTGATAAGAATGGCGTTGCCGATGCCGCGCTCGATGCCTTGCTTGAAAATCTTTGGATTGGTGACGAACAGGTCATCGCCGACCAGCTGCACCTTGGTATTGAGTGCGTCGCTGAGCAACTTCCAGCCGTCCCAATCGTTTTCGGCCATGCCGTCTTCGATGCTGATGATCGGATAACGGCGCGACCAATCGGCCAAGAACTCGACGAACTGCTCGGACGACAAACGCTTACCTTCGCCGACCAGAGCGTACTTGCCGTTCTCGTAGAACTCCGAGCTCGCGACATCCAGCCCGAGCATCACGTCCTCACCAGCCCGATAGCCCGCGCGATGAATGGCTTCGAGGATGATCTCGATGGCTTCTTCGTTGGACTTCAGATCAGGCGCAAAGCCACCTTCATCGCCAACAGCGGTCGACATGCCTTGGGATTTCAATACCGATTTGAGCGCATGAAAAATCTCGGTGCCCGCACGCAGCGCTTCCGCGAACGACGCAAACCCCACAGGCAGCACCATGAATTCCTGCATGTCGACGTTGTTATCCGCATGGGCGCCGCCGTTGATGATGTTCATCATCGGAAGTGGCAAGGCCACGTCGCGGCCTTGCGCCAAATGCGCCCAAAGAGGCTGCCCCTTACTCGCCGCTACCGCGTGCGCATTGGCCAGCGAGACGCCGAGCAAGGCATTGGCACCGAGCTTGGATTTGTTCTCAGTGCCATCCGTTGCGATCAAGCGCCCATCTAGACCGGCTTGATCGAGCGCATCAAAGCCGTCCAAGGCCGCCGCAATGACCGTGTTGACGTTGGCCACCGCATTGCGAACGCCCTTGCCTAGATAACGCGTCTTGTCGCCGTCGCGCAGTTCGACCGCTTCGCGGCTGCCGGTGGAAGCGCCCGACGGGACTGCCGCGCGACCGATGTGGCCGCTGGCTAAGGTGACTTCGGCTTCAAGCGTCGGATTGCCGCGGCTATCAAGGATTTCGCGAGCGTGGATGCGGGTTATGCGGTTGGACATGGCGTTTGTTTCGGTTGGTCGGTGAAAGAACGGATTGGATGAAATTAATTCGATAAAACGGATCAGATCAGACTCATTGCACCGGGAACGACGCGACCGATCAATCCTTTGCAGCGGACTCTAGAAATCCGTGGCGTTTGGTGACTTGATCCAACGCGAGCAAGGTCTCAAGCAACGCCGCCATTTTCCCTAACGGCCACGCATTGGGACCATCAGAAAGTGCTTCGGCAGGGTTCGGATGCGTCTCCATGAACAAGCCGGCGACGCCCACCGCCACCGCGGCACGCGCCAGCACGGGCACAAATTCACGTTGCCCGCCCGACTTGCCATCCGCGCCGCCGGGCAATTGCACCGAGTGAGTTGCATCAAACACCACCGGACAGCCGGTGTCGCGCATCACACTGAGTGAGCGCATGTCGGACACCAGATTGTTGTAGCCAAAGCTGACACCGCGCTCGCAGACCATGATGTTTTGATTGCCGGTGGCCTTGGCTTTTTCGACCACGTGTTTCATATCCCAGGGGGCGAGAAACTGGCCCTTTTTGATGTTGACCGGTTTCATCGTGCTGGCAACACTCTGGATGAAATCGGTTTGCCGGCAGAGGAATGCCGGCGTCTGCAACACATCGACCACGCTCGCCACTTCCTGCATCGGCGTGTACTCGTGCACGTCGGTGAGCACCGGCACGCCGATCTGGCGTTTTACTTCGGCCAATACTTTGAGGCCGCCTTCTAGGCCGGGGCCGCGGAAGCTGCCACCGGAAGAACGGTTGGCCTTGTCGAAGCTCGATTTGTAGATGAAGGGGATGCCGAGCCGTGCGGTGATTTCTTTTAGCTGGCCAGCGGTATCGAGCGCGAGTTGTTCGCTTTCGATCACGCAGGGGCCTGCGATCAGGAAAAACGGCTGATCAAGCCCAATGTCGAAGTTGCAGAGCTTCACGCCACCG
>JANNWF010000329.1:0-2101 GCA_031408455.1 Pseudoxanthomonas sp.
GCCCGCGCCGTGGCATAGCCCGGGCAGCGTGATCGACACCTCGTACGAGGCGCTCGACCGCATGGCGCGCCAGCCGGCTCGCCATGCTCCAGGCGAACATCGATTGCCTGACCACAGCTGGTCCTTGATCGAGCCGCGTGTTGCCGCCGAGCCGCCCGCCGATCAAGGCCTGACTGCCCCTGACGCGGATGCCGTGCGAGGTCGCGATGTCTGGCTGGTCCATCCCTGGAGCCTGGGTGAGCTTCCGCCTACGCTTCCGGCCGACACGCTGGTCATCGGCATCTTCGTATCCGACTTTCACCGCGCTTGGCCATGGAGCGAGGCGCGCTGGAAGTTTGTCAGCAGGCGCATGGCCGAACTCGCAGCGACGCGTTGGCACGCTGACGCCGCCGCCATCGGCGCCGTACTAAAAGCAGCCGGCCGCGTGCGCAGTATTGAGGAACCGCACCTCGCGCCATGGCTGGCTCGCTGGGCACAAATCGAGCCCGCGCCTGCGCTGTTTCCTGCAGTGCACCGGCGCTGCGATTCGTTCTCGCAGTGGTGGACCCGCGTCTCGCACGGCCTTTCCTTGGCGACAGACCTGTTGGCCGGCAGCGAGGGGGCCGCACGGTGAGCGCACCCGAGAACGGAATTGTGGACGCGCCGACGCTGACGGTGCTGTACGACGGCGCGTGCCCGCTGTGCCGCCGCGAGATCGGCGTCTACCGCGGCCAAAGCGCGAACGCGCCGGTATGTTTTGTCGATGTCTCCGATCCGGCGCTGCCAGCACCGCCCGGCACGACACGCGAGCAGCTGCTCGCGCGCTTCCACGTGCGCGACCGCGACGGCACACTGCTCAGCGGCGCGCAGGCTTTTCTTGCGCTGTGGGCGGCGTTGCCCGGCTGGCGTTGGCTGGCGAAGGTGGGGCGCATTCCTGGCGCCGCCTCGTTGATGGAGCGAACCTACAGGCTGTTTCTGCATTGCCGACCGACGCTGCAGCGCTGGGCATCGCGGCTTGGGTCGAGCGACATGAATTGATCAAATGCCATGGCCGTTACCCCTGTTGTGCCCGGCACTTTCACTGAGGCAATACAGGCTCCCGACTCCCATGGCGATCCCGAGCCGTACCAGCCTCACCGACGGCGCAAAAGCGCGCCGAGACATTTCCTTGCCTGCAGGACGACTATCGATGCAATCACACCCGTCCGGACCCTCGCTATTGGCAAGACGACTGGGCGCTGCCGGACTGGTTCCATTTATAGGTGCCGCGGCGGCGCTCTGGTCCGAGTGGCCGCGTGAGTGGCCGCCAGCGAGCATGGTGCTGCTCGGCTATGGCGCGACCATCTGCAGTTTTCTCGGGGCGATTCATTGGGGCCTGGTGATGCGTGATGGGCATGCCCATGTTGATCGCTCGCTGATATGGGGCGTGTTGCCTAGCCTCCTGGGCTGGGTGGCACTGCTGCTGGGTGATGTAGTTGGTCTGTTGCTGATGGCGACCTTGCTGTGGGTCTGCTTCGCCATGGACCGAATCCTGTATCCGCAGCACCAGCTACAGGGCTGGCTGCAGCTGCGATTGCGACTGACAGTGGTGGCGAGCGTCGCGTGCCTCGTCGGCGCGTTGGCGCTGTTGCGGTAGGGCGGCGGCGGCTGGCGAGTCCTCGTGGCGTTTATCAAAGCTCGCCGCTTGGGCCAAACCTTTGCGGATGGATTCGGACGGGCCCTATCAAGGCATCTTTATCTGAACTGCAGCACCCCAGTTTCTGTGGACATCGATCAAGGCACGTCACGCCACCATCGTGCCAGAGCGACCGGCAAATCCAAAACAGTTCCTGTCGGTTGCCATCCCATCCGCGGCGGGCTCAATCCGACCCATTTCAGTCACCTAAAGTCACGTTGGGCCGGCTGCCGGGCTCGCTGCATGCGCACGCGGCGGCCCGGATCTGCTGCCAGCGCGGCCGGCGAGATCGATAGCGCCAGGACGAAGCTCGATACGATACGGGAGGGGGTCGTCATCGCTTGTCCTCCCGTTTCGTCCTGGTTCACCGTCAGCGCCGCGTCCGCCGCGCCCGGTCCGGGCGGGGTCAGAGACGCGTCTCCGACCCCGCTGCGTCGGCGCGCTCTA
>JANNWF010000330.1:0-12324 GCA_031408455.1 Pseudoxanthomonas sp.
CGAGCAAGGTCACGCCGCGCAAACTAGCACCCACCAAAGTCGCTCCGACTAAGACTGCTCTGAGCAAGTCAGCTCCGAGCAAGTCAGCCTCAAGCAAGTCAGCCTCAAGCAAGTCAGTCGAAAGAAAGTCAGTCGAAAGCAAGCCAACAGCGAGCAAGTCGACGCCGATAAAAACGGTAGCCACCAAGCCGAAGGCTAGCAAGGCAGCGACTAACAAGCCCATCGTTTCGAATGCAGCCACACCGGTGCGGCAACAGCCCGTGCAGGCCAGCCTTTCCGCAGAACTTGAGCCAGCCGCAGTGACGGTTGTGCCACCTGCGGTGGCGGTCAAGAAAGCCGCCAAGCGCGTTTCCAAAGGAGCCTAATACATGTATTCCCCCTTGAGCGTGACGCCAGAAGCCTTGCTGCAAGAAGGCCTGCGCATGCAGCAAAAGCTCAGCGCAGGATTAGACAGCCTGCGCAACGTCGGCGACCACGAGTTTGGTTTGACGCCCAAAACCGCTGTCCATCGTGATGGCAAAGCCGTGCTGTATCGCTACCAAGGCGATGCTCCGGCCACCGAGAAAACGCCGCTGCTGATCGTTTACGCCTTGGTCAATCGGCCTTACATGGTCGATCTGCAGCCGGATCGCTCGATCGTTCGCAACCTGCTCGCGGCTGGCCACGATGTGTACTTGATCGATTGGGGTTATCCCGATCCTTCGGACCGCATGACCACGCTTGACGACTACATCAACGGCATCATCCGCGGCTGCGTCGATTACATCCGCAACGCGCACAAACTGCCGGCGATCAACTTGCTGGGCGTTTGCCAGGGCGGCGCATTTTCGTTGTGCTATTCGAGCATCTATCCGGACACCGTGCGTAATCTGATCACCATGGTCACGCCGGTCGATTTCCATACACCTGACAACATGTTGTCGCATTGGACGCGAGGCCTCGATATCGACCTGTTCGTCGATACCTTGGGCAACGTGCCCGGCGATTTGATGAATTATTGCTACCTCACGCTCAAGCCATGGCGCTTGAACGCGCAGAAATACGTTGGCTTGATCGATATCCTCGATAACGCTGATGAGTTGCGCAATTTCCTGCGTATGGAAAAGTGGATTTTTGATTCACCGGACCAAGCCGGCGAAGCATTTCGCGAGTTCATTCGTGATTTTTATCAAGGCAACAAGTTGATTGAGGGTGGCCTGAGCATCGGCGATCAGCCGGTCGATCTGGCCAAGCTGACGATGCCGGTGCTGAACATCTTCGCCGAGCAAGATCACTTGGTGCCGCCAGCTGCCTCACGCGCGCTGGCGCGGGTAGTCGGCAGCAAGGACTACACCGAGATCAGCTTCAAGGGCGGCCACATCGGCATCTATGTCTCAGGTCGCGCGCAGCGCGAAGTACCGCCAGCGATTGATGCTTGGCTGAAAAAGCGACGCTGAGGGGAGTTCGCCAGAACGACGTCGATTCCGGCGTGCGTCGGAATGACGAGCTTTCTGCTGTGCCGCCAGATCGCCTCAAAAGCTCATGAACTGGCCGCCATTGACCGGGATCAAGGTTCCGGTCAGGTAGCCCGACTCAGCGGCGCAGAGAAAGTCCACCACGCGCGCGATGTCGTCGGGTTGACCCATCCGCCCGACCGGAATCGCCGCAATAATCTGATCGCGAACATCCGCACGCATGGCGCGCGTCATCGCGGTGTCGATGTAGCCAGGTGCCACGCTGTTCACGGTCACGCCGCGACGCGCGACTTCGCGCGCCAGTGACATGGTGAAGCCGTGCATGCCGGCTTTCGCGGCGGCGTAATTGGTTTGCCCGAACTGCCCGGTCTGCGCGTTCACCGAGCTGATGTTGACGATGCGCCCGAAGCCGCGCTGGCACATGCCCTCAACCACGTGGCGGCACAGATTGAACACGCTGTGCAGATCGACGCCGAGCACGCTGTCCCATTGCTCGCGGGTCATCTTGCGCAAAGTGGCGTCACGGGTGATGCCAGCGGCGTTGACCAACACGTCGATTGGGCCGATTTCCGCCTCGACGCGTGCGACCAAGCGAGCGCAGTCGTCAAAGTCGGCGACGTCCGCAGCCATGAAATGGGCCGGCCGATTCCCAAGTTGCATTTGAAACGCGGCAACCGCCTCGTCGCGGCCCGGTAAGTCCACCGCAACGACTGTGTGCGAGGAGTCCAGCAAGCGCGCGCAAATCGCGCTGCCGAGTCCGCCAATGCCGCCTGTGACGACGGCGATGCGTGAGTTCATGAGAATGTCTTAGTGCGTATGCTGCGTTGCAGCATACGCAGCGGTTAGCAGTCGGTCAAAGCACTGCGTTACCTGTCTGGCAATGCGGCTTGCGAGCCCAACTCGGGGACTATCTCACCGAGGATTTTGGCGTCGGTTTGGGTCGTTCAGCGGTGCCCGCGGTCGCGCCGCGCAAACTACCTAGCAAGCCTTGTTGCATCTGCTTCCACATATCAATGTTGCGCTCAGTGAGCTGATTCAGCATCGCGAATGGCGTCTGCCCGAGCAGCCCATTCACCTGCGAACGGAACTGCGATTGTTGATCGACAAACAACTGCATGCTGCGATCCAAGTAGTTGCCCATGAAGCCTTGCAACGAATCGCCATAGAAACGGATGATTTGGCTGAGCATTTGCGTGGACAACATCGGCTGCCCGTCCTGCTCATGCTCAGCGATGATCTGCAGCAACACTTGGCGGGTCAAATCCTCGCCGGATTTGGCATCCACCACCTCAAACACCTCGTTGTCGACGATCAGCTGACGCACGTCTTCGAGGGTGATGTAGCTGGAGATTTCGGTGTCGTAGAGACGCCGATTAGGATACTTCTTGATGATGCGACTAACGGCCATGCGTGAGTGATCCTCCCAGATCGTGCGGCGCAGCATGGCGCAGCATGGAGTGGGGTGCAACTTGCTGGGCGATCTTGCTCGCTGTTGGCGCTCGCTTGGCATTCTGGCGTGGGTCGGAATCCAACTTTTGCTCGCCATTTCGGCGTGGGCTGGAATCCACCGTTTGCTGCGGGACCATGATTGGCGCGCCTGCGCGAGTCTGCATCCGGTCGCAAGGTCCAGTCTCACCCGCAAATCCGAACGCCTGACCGTGCTACTGCTATCGCATGCGCTGGCGAGCTTCGCCGCTTGGTTGATGGGCCTTGCCGCGCGCGAAGCAGAGGTGCCTGATCCGATGACTCGCCAGCCCAAGCACCACAGATCCGCTTCACGCATTACCGCATCAATGGCTTCGCGCCGAGCAAATAGCTCGTCATGGTCAGACTGCCCATGGTGCCGCCTTCGGCAAACGGCGATGCTGTCTCGCCAGCGGCGGCGCACAGGCCAGCCAGATAGGCCAGCGGCAGGAAGTGCTCGCGCGTCGGCACGGCCAGCGCGTAGTCGGGATGCGCTGCGACTGAGGCGAGGTCCGCCGGTCGCGTTGTCATCACCGAGCGAACGGCGGCATCGAAGCGGTCGCCCCAATCGGATGCCGAGTCTGGGCGGTTCCAATCGAGACGTCCGAGGTTGTGCACCACATTGCCGCTGCCGACGATGAAGACGCCGTGTTCGCGCAGCAGTGCCAGCCGTGCGCCGAGTTGCAGGTGGTACGCGATGGGCGCGCCACTGTGGATAGACAGCTGCAGCACGGGAATGTCGGCTTGCGGAAACATATGCGCGAGCACCGACCAAGTGCCGTGGTCGATGCCCCAACTATCCTCGTCGAGAACGACGAGGGTAGGCTTGACCAGGTCGGCGATTTCTCGCGCGAGGTTGGGATCTCCCGGCGCGGGATAGTCGAAGTCAAACAGCGCCTGCGGAAATCCGAAAAAGTCGTGGATCACGCGCGGCGTTGCCATAGCGGTCACCGCACTTCTGTCGATGAACCAATGCGCGGAGATCGCCAAGATCGCCCGCGGCCGCGGCAGACTCCGACCCAAGGCACTCCACGCTTGGGTGAAGCGGTTGCTCTCCAACGTATTCATCGGGCTGCCGTGGCCAATGAAGGCCGCGGGCATCAGGTTCGCAACTGGCATCGAATCCTCTCCTACACAATTGGATAGTCTCCAACGACTCCCTAAGCCTTGGGAGTCGCAAGCGCTCGGCTAAGGCGGGAGCGGGATGAACTCGTCCGCGTCTTGGTCGGGCAACTGCATGCGCCCGGCCCGCCAATCCGCCTTGGCTTGTTCGATGCGTGCTTTGCTGGACGAGACGAAGTTCCAGTCGATGTGGCGCGGTCCGACGGGATCGCCGCCCAAGGCCATGACTACGGACGATTCCACAGCGGTGATGATGGGTGACGAGCCGGCTCGGAACAGCAACATCTGTCCAGTCGCGAACTGCGTTCCATTGACCTCGACCCGTCCCGACGCGACGTAGGCCGCCCGCTCGGGATAGTCGGCGGGCATTGTTGCCTTCGCGCCTGCGGGCAGCGTCCAGTGCAGATAAAACAACGGCGAATGCACCGGCACCACGGACGTCAGACCAAACGCGGTGCCCGCAATCAGGTGGCCCTCGACACCGCCATCCAGCAGCTTAGGTAGGCCCGAACGGTCGATGTGGACAAAGGACGGGTCGCACTCCTCGAAGCCGTCGGGCAATGCCACCCATGCTTGGATGCCATCCAAGGTCCCGCCTTCGCGGCGCGCGCGCTCGAAGCGCTCGGAATGGGTGATGCCGCTGCCGGCGGTCATCCAATTGACCTCGCCCGGCTGGATCGGCTGCACCGAGCCGACACTGTCGCGGTGCATGATCTCGCCTTGGAACAAATAGGTCAGGGTCGACAGCCCGATATGTGGATGCGGTCGGACGTCCACGCTGCGCGGAATTCCCGCCGGAAAATCCACCGGACCCATGTGGTCAAAGAAAATGAACGGCCCGACCATGCGCCCCGCCTGGAATGGCAGCACGCGCCCGACCTCGAAGCCTCCGAGGCTGCGCCGACGCGCATCAATTACTAGCTCGATCATCGCTTGCTCCGGCGTGGCGCTAGGGTTGGGGTCACTATCGTTGGTCCAGCTCGTGGTGGATCAACACCACGCATTGCGAGGCAAACAGCATTTTCGATCCCAGCGTGATTTTCTTCGCGCCTAGGCGTTCGAGGCTGTGGAAGGTCTTCTTCGGCATCGGGATATGGTCGGTCAGCAGGAAGCAAGGATTGCCTTGGAACGCCTGCTCACGAATCGATGTGCCTTTTCTGTCCATCACGAACAACTGGTGATCCTCGGCCAGCTGCTGCACCAGCCGCTCAAAGCTCAATGTGCGCACCGTCATGCCCGATTCCACCGGCCGCATCTCCTCCTTGCCCATCCCCTTGGAAGCGTCTAGCGCTTTCGCAATCTTGCCCAGCAGCGCGTGCTCGTTGAAGCCGCCGATGTCATGCATGGCGTTGGCTTCGAATCGGATCGTGCGGGAGAAATCCGGGGTGCTTTCCAGCACTAGGTAGACCGTGACATCCGCGCGATGCGACTGGGCCACAAAGACCGCGTTCATCAGCGTATGCGCGAGGATTTCGGGGTGGGCCTCCTTGCCGACGGACGCCAATAATTGTTGGCTGTCCGTGGGTGCCGCCCGCGCCCGCAGTACAAAAGTTCGCATGAGTGTCTTGACCTAATAGTCGGCGCGTCGTCGTCCCGCGCGGCAAGTGGCGTGCCGCGAGCCCATTGTCCACGAACAACGGCCGGCTAAAAAAAAGGCCTGACGCGCTGCTGCGATTGGACGCTGTGCTTGCAGCGATCCCCGCAGCGCTGCCTACTGCTGTCTTCGGCCAACTCCCAGCTCGCCGAAAGATAGAGTAAGAAGCGAGAGATAGAGTAGAAAGCGAGGATCGCTTTTTTGTCGCTTGCATCTGCGAAGGTGGCACGTCCGAACCACTTGAGCAGCGCGCTGACTCACTGCGTTGGAGCATCACGCTGGTGAGTTCCGTGTCGAAAATGACCGCGGTGGGCGTGATTGCGGTCACGACTCTCGCTGAGGCGTTTCGTTGAAGTTCAAAGACTGTGGCGCAGTGCGCGGAATCCGCCGTGGACGAGGTTTAGAAAGCGTTAACCCGCCATCGATCTGAGGCGGCCACTGCGGACACTCGCCATGGACATTCTGCCAATCTTCCTTGCTTCTTCCTTTTTGGGCCTAGCCGGTGCGCTCGCTCTCGCCATGCACCGCGTACCCGAGGGCGAAGCGTGGATCGTGCAACGTCGCCGGCGCTTTGCTCGCGTCCTGCGGCCCGGCCTGCGTTTCAGCTGGCCGCTGCTGGAGAGCATCACCCAGCACGTTAGTTTGATTGGACATCGCATCGATCTGCCACTGCGCAATGCATTCGATCCACGTGTCACCAGCGAGCGCGCCACGCTGTACTACCAGATCTTGGAGCCCGAACGCAGCGGAGCCCACCTAGAGCATATCGATAGCGTGGTCTCGGAAGCGGCACGCGAGCAAGCCGGCGCGCTGGCCAGCTCGGTCAGCCAGCCCGACGTGCTTGCCGAGCGGCTGAAGCCGCTACTCAACCTGCAGCTCAGCGCGCTTGGCCTGCGTGTCACGCGATGCCAGCTGCCCGGCAGTTAAGCGAGATCGGCAGAGGCCCTCTCTTGAGTGGGCGGCAGGCGCGGCTTCCTCATCGCGGGATCGATGTCACGTTCTGGTGCAAACGGCGTTGCGCTTGCTCGCCACTGCACGAGCCCTGAACCCGCCCCACGCTTGCCCCAGCCGCGAAACACCTCAACCCGAAGCAGGCGGCGCTTCTGCGGCCGGCAATAACGCCTCAAGCGGAATGCGGTCGCCCGGTTTTTCCTTCATCTGCACGGTGCCGTTGCGCTCGCCGAGCGCCCACTGCACGTCGTATCCAACCACCACTTCGCGACTGCCGACCTCCATCTTGGGACCCGCGGGAGCCTGATCGACGCGGACTTCGGTGATCTCGCCGGCTTCGTCGCGCAGCTGCACGGTGTAGCCGACCACTTCATCCTTGTCTTCCGGCACGTCACGGCAGACGGTTTCGACATCGGTGTAACGCTGCCCGCCCTGATGGCGGCGATCAATCTCACGCCCAGCAAAAGCACCGCCCACGACGCCGGCCACGGTCGCTGCGCGACGCCCACTGCCCCCGCCGACTTGGTTGCCAAGCAGACCACCGACGACGGCACCAACGACCGCACCATCCTTGTCGCCGAAGCGTTCTGCGCGGCGGCGTTCGACGACCTTGTCCTCACATACTTCACGATTCACCGTGCGCCGCTCACTCACCGGCGTCACCGTCAGCACCTCGGCAAACACCGGCTCACTGGCGGTGACCTCGGTGACCGCCTTCACTTCAGCCATCTGTTGTTGCTGACACGCGACCAGCAGCGCTGCTGACAACACACTCAGCATCCAAACATTGTTTGACTTCATGACGCATCCTCCGTGAGCTACATGCTGCCGAATCTGCAAAATTTGGCCTGAACGTCATGCGAATTCAGCCGCTCGATATGAACGGCGGGCAGGTTTCAGCTTAGTTGTATGGGTAAAGCGTGACGCCAGTCATGCTTTCAGCGGATTCGCCGTTGATCGAGCGATGCCAGGCAGAGGCGAATACGGGTGACAGTGGCCCTGCTCAAGGCGAACGCGTTGCCGGCACCGCGGCGCGACCGCTGAAGTCGGAGCCGGTTACTTCTGCGTCGGTCCAGCCGCGATCAAGATCGATTCCGGTGACCTGCCACTCGTGCGCCAAGATTTTCACCGGCCCGCGCACGCGCTCTGAAAATCGCGACGGCAGCAGGAAAGGGCCGGCTTGCTGATAGGCCAGAAAGGTGGTGTCGACATGCGCGCCAATGGTTGTCTCGAAGCCTTCCAGGGTCATGTGAACCCGAAACAGCCGCGCAGTTTCGGAATCAATCCAGAGCACCACCTGGTCGGAATCAGATTCGCCGAAACCCGGACTCAGGGTTGCCAGGATGCGTCGATAGTCACGGCCATCTTCGCGTGTGTCAGCCAGTCGGATCATCGACTTGGCGCGGTGTTTGACGAACGACGGGCCGAAGTGAAACATCTGGAAAGCGTCATTGGTCATGGCTGTGGCGCGCCGCCTTTCATCTTCGGCAGCGACCGCTTCACCGTTGTAATGCACGCTGATGCCGTTCGGTGTCCGCAATACGTACTTGGTGCCCGCCGGGCCGCTGTGGCGAATGGCGTAAATACCGTCGCGCGGACGGAATCGCTCCTCGGAGCTAACCCGGAAAGACGCATCGCTCACTACCGGCTGGATGCGCTGGATCAGCGCGTACCAACGGCCATCGGTCGAGATATTGATGTCGCCGGGATAATTGCGGATGTCACCGCCGTGCGCGGATAGGCACTGGTCGAACAACTGCGCAGCCGACAGTCCATCGGCAAAGCTGCCGCCAGGACGAGCCTGTGGAAATGCTCCGCAGCCCGCGAGAGTGGCAATGAGTCCAAGCAGCATGAAGCGGGCGGTGCGAAACATGGCTTTTATCCTACAGACGACGTCACCTAGGGTAGCGCTCATGCGGTGAATGATCTGGAACGGGAGGCGGCTGAAAGGCACCTTGACCCTGATCGCGACCAACTTCGCCTGCATCGCCGGATCGTTCGACTTGCTCAGGTGCGGAGTCGGGTGGTGTTGCGGTGGCTGCGCAGCACGGCGAATGTCGTTGGCGCTGGCCCTGCTTCTTGGCGTTTTTTGTTCCTATCGCGTGGAGCCTCGCGCCGCTGCGCCGAAAAGAGCGAACAGGGCAATTTCACATTCAACGTTTGGCCAGCGATGCAAATCATTACTGCCAAGGCACCAGCAGCACGCCCACACCCAGCGTGTTCTGCGAATGGTTGTAGTCGAGCAGGCTCTCGCCATAGCCGCTGGTGGCTTGCACGTAACCTTTCAGCAGTCCGGATATCGGAAACGCCCATTCCAGCTGCACGCTACCGCGCTTGCCGGTGTCACTGTAGCGGCCGAGCGCGGAGTAGTGGTGACCGGCGCGAGAATAGGTCAGGCGCAGGTCGCCTGAGCCAGTAAATTGCTCGATATCGGGGTTGTCATCGCTGGACTCACTTTCGCTGATTCGAAACCACGGTCGCGCCAGCACGGTCATGTTGCCGCGCTCGAAACCGAACTGCGCGTAGGCGCGATTCCAGCTGCGCGAGAGCGGCAGCGGACGACCATTGGATTGATGCAAAAAGCCGAGATTGAACAAGCGCCAGCGCCAGCCGAACGCGCTCCAATCGGTGCGCAAAGAAAGGATGCCTTCGGGCTCGTAGTTGGTCTCACGAAATGGCGCCGATTGGTCGCTGTTATAGACCTGCCAGTTCGACTGTTGGGTATAGGCAAACCAGACATCGCCGTTGTCGCCAAACAAGTTTTCCCAGGCCTTCACTTTGACGCTGAACTGGAACTTCGCCTCGGTTGGATCAACTTGTAGTGAGCTTTCGAGTTGATGGTCGGGTGCGGGAGTGTTCGGACGATTGTTGGGGCTGTCGCTATAGCGCGCGAGCAGCAAATAGTTGGCTTGGTGGGGCAATAGGGTGAAGGTACCCTTTTTGTGCGCGGGGTCGAGGTCCCACAGCCCGTCTAGCGTCGATGCCGGCTCGATGCTGATTTTGTCGGAAGTAGCAGGCGCAGGCAGGACGGCCACTGGATCGCGCACAACTTCTCGGCCGTGCGCTGAGTCGTAGCACGCGAGGCGTGCTTGCTCGTCGTCAATGCTGACGCAGGTTTGGGTGCTGGTCTGGGCAAGCGCGCCGTTGGCGGAAAGCAGCATCAGCAAGCAGGTTGTCGCGACTGTGGGTGTGAATGGCCCCTTCGGTCGGCGTGTTTGCAGTGGCATACAAGTGAATCCTGTGGCAGATGGGTGCACCGAAAAACCCGCAAGAATGCTTGGTCTTGGGATTGGCGTCGGTGTGGCGGCGCACATCAGGCCACAGTCAAGCTGAGTGTCGCCAATAGGGCGCACGCGCGCAGCGCGCAACCTTGCTCGGTTGCTTTTCCAAAATCGAGCGAATTGCCTCAGCCAGTTTTGCCACCCGCAATTGCATCGACCAGAATCTCCAGTACCTGCATGGCGCGCGCGCGCCAGTGGCGCATGTCCACAAGCTGGGCGACCGCGTGATGCTTGAGGCCAACAAAGCCGTGTACGACTGACCACACTTGCATCGCGGCGTCGTGGCGTTTGGATTTGCTCGCGGTACTGGGAAGTAGGTGCGCCACCAGATCATTCAACACCTTGAAGGCTTGCGCGCCGACTTCTTTGGCTTCCGATGATGGTTCGTAGCCACGCTCGGCGTTGTCGAATATCAGCCGATAGTGGGCCTCGTATTGCTCGGCACTGTCGAGGTAGTTGCGACAGGCCTTCAGCACGGCCTGCTTCGGGTCAGCGCCCGAGGTCATGACATCCATCGCCTTGGCGACCCGCTGAAAGCCTTCGATGTACAGCGCATCAAGGATGCCTTGCTTGCCCTGGAAGTGGCTGTAAATGCCAATCGTCGAGGTGCCTGCGCGGCTGGCAATGCTGCGCACGTGCAGCGCGCTGGCACCGCCTTCGAGGAACAGCGCCGAAGCAGCGTTAAGGATGTTGCGTTTCGGATCGTCCATGGCTGCAGTGTAATTGACTCGCCATAACGGCGTTATGTATGCTGGCAACATAACGGCGTTATGGCTAGCGGTCCGACCGATCACCGGACGCCTCAGCGGTTCAACGACTACCCATCTGAAGCGAGCACATATGAGCCACCCTGCTATCGAAACGGACTACCTCATCGTCGGCAGCGGCGCGGTGGGCATGGCCTTCGCGGACACCCTGTTGAGCGAGACTGACGCCGATATCGTCATCGTCGACCGCCATGCGAAGCCCGGCGGACACTGGAATCTGGCCTATCCGTTCGTGACCTTGCATCAGCCATCTGCGTACTACGGCGTCAGTTCACTGGAGTTGAGCAAGAGCCGCAAAGACACGGTTGGTTGGAATCAGGGGCTGGACGATCTCGCCTCGGGGGCCGAAGTGAGTGCCTATTTCGACGAGGTGATGCGCCATCGCTTTCTACCCAGCGGTCGCGTTCGCTATTTTCCGATGAGCGACTACCGGGGCGACGGTCGCTTCGTATCGTTGTTGACCGGAATCCAGCAGCAGGTGAACGTCAGCAAGAAGATTGTCGATGCCACCTATTTGAAAACGTCGGTGCCGTCGACGCATACACCGAACTTTTTGATCGCTCCAGAAGTACGCTTCATGCCGCTGAATGACTTGCCGAAGGTGGCTGCGCCGCCGGCCGGCTATGTGGTGGTGGGCGGTGGCAAGACCGGCATCGATGCTTGTCTGTGGCTGTTGCAAAACGGCGTCGATGCCAACGCCATCCAATGGATCATGCCGCGCGATGCGTGGTTGTTGGACAGGCGCAATACGCAGGCCAGCGACGAGTTTTTTGCCGACACTGTGGGTTCCCTGGCAGCGCAATTCGAGTCAGCGGCGCAAGCGCATTCCATCGACGACTTGTTTGCTCGGCTTGAAGCCGCAGGTGTGCTGCTGCGGATCGATCAATCGGTCACCCCGAGCATGTTCCACGGTGCCACCGTGAGCCAGGCCGAACTCGAACAACTGCGGCGGATCAAGCAGGTGGTGCGTTTGGGTCGCGTGCTGCGCATCGAAGCCGAGCAGATCGTGCTGCAACAGGGCAGCATTCCGACCAGTCCGCAGCATCTGCATATCGATTGCTCGGCCAGTGCGATCAGTAATTTGGAGATGAAACCCGTCTTCGCTGGCAAGGTCATCACCCCGCAGACGGTGCGCTCGTACCAGCCGGTGTTCAGTGCGGCGTTCATCGCCCACATTGAGGCGACGTATCCAAGTGACGAGACCAAGAACAAGCTGTGCAACGTGGTGCCGTTACCCAACCACGCCAGCGACTGGATTCGCATGATGGCCGCGCTGATGGTCAATCAGTATGTGTGGTCGCAGGAAACTGGGATTGGCCAATGGCTGCTAAGCAATCGACTCGATGCGGTCAGCAAATTGATCCGCAATGTCGCCGAGTCCGATACCGAAAAGCTCGCTATCGTGGCCAAGATGCGCAGTCATGCAATGCCGGCGATGGCGAACCTGCAGAAATTTATCCGTCAACTTGACGCAGTTGCTTGAAGAAGGAGTGGCCATGGCGCAGTTCCAAGTTCGCAAAGATCAGTTTTCGACGCATCGCGTGGTAGCTACCGATGACGTTGTCGATGCTTCGTTGGTCCACGATGGCGATGTGCTGCTGCGGGTAGATTGTTTCGCCTACACCGCCAACAACATCACCTACGCAGTGGCAGGCGATGTCTTGGGCTACTGGCAGTTCTTTCCAGCACAG
>JANNWF010000331.1:0-2861 GCA_031408455.1 Pseudoxanthomonas sp.
TGCCCGTCGGGACTGAGCCCTACCCGCCCGCCAACGCCGCTTCGCGCTCGGTGCGAATCTGCGCTTCCACCGCGGCCAACGCGGTCATGTTGACTATGCGGCGGACGGTGGCGGCGGGAGTCAATACGTGGGCTGGTTTGGCCAGACCCATCAGGATCGGCCCCAGCGTCACCCCGTCGGTCATCGCTCGCACCATGTTGAAGACGATGTTGGCGGAATCGAGATTGGGCATGACGAACAGGTTGGCGCTGCCGGTGAGTCTTGAGCCGGCCAGCAATTTGTTGCGGACGGACTGATACAAGGCGGTGTCGGCCTGCATTTCGCCGTCGACTTCAAGCTCGGGTGAACGTTCGCGGATCAATGCCAATGCTTGGCGCATTTTCTGCGCACTCGGCGAGTCGTAGCTGCCGAAATTGGAGAACGACAGCAGCGCGACCTTGGGTGTGATGCCAAACAGGCGCAGGCGGAACGCCGCTTCGCGGGTGGCCTCAGCAATCTGCTCGGCGGTCGGATCATTCTGGACGTGGGTATCGACGAAGAAAAACGTGCCGCGATCATTCAACACACCCGACAGTGCGGAGGTGGCACGCACGCCTTGTTGGCGGCCAATCACGTTGACGACGTAAGCCAGCTTTTTGTGGAAACGACCAACAATGCCGCACAACATGGCGTCGGCTTCACCACGGCGCACCATCAAGGCCGCGATCACCGCTGAGCGCGTGCGCACGACTGACTTGGCGGCATCGACGCTAACGCCTTGCCGCTGCATGATTTCGTGGTACAGCTGCCAATAGTCGGCAAAGCGCGGGTCGTCATCGCTATTGGTCAGGTCGAAATGCTCGCCCGCGACCAGGCGTAATCCCAAGCGCTTGATGCGCGCGTCGATCACCGCTGGGCGACCGATCAGAATGGGGCGTGCCAAGCCTTCGTCGACGACGGTTTGCACCGCGCGCAGCACCACCTCTTCTTCGCCCTCGGCGTAGACAACGCGCTTCAGATCCGAGCGCGCGCGCTCGAACACCGGCTTCATCAACAGGCCAGTGCGGAACACGAATTGATTGAGCTTTTCGGCATACGCGCGCAGGTCTTCTATCGGTCGCGTCGCCACGCCCGAATCCATCGCCGCTTTCGCCACTGCTGTGGCAAGCGACACCAACAAACGCGGATCAAACGGGCGTGGGATCAAATACTCCGGGCCAAAACTTGGCACTTCGCCCGTATAAGCCGCGCCCAAATCTGACGCCTCGCGGCGCGCCAGCTCGGCGATGGCTCGTACACAAGCAAGCTTCATTTCCTCATTGATGGTGCTGGCGCCGACATCCAATGCGCCGCGAAAAATGTAGGGGAAGCACAAGGCGTTGTTGACTTGGTTCGGATAGTCCGAGCGGCCGGTGCCGATGATGCAATCCGGGCGCACGGCTTTGGCGTGCTCGGGCAGAATTTCCGGATTCGGATTGGCCAGCGCCATGATGATCGGCCGTGTTGCCATGGTCGCCACCATTTCTGGCTTCAGCACGCCAGCCGCCGACAAGCCGAGAAACACGTCGGCGCCGTTGACCACGTCGGCCAGGCTACGGGCGCTGGTATCGCGTGCGTAGCGTGACTTGTCGGGATCCATTTCTTCGGCGCGGCCCGCATACACCACGCCTTTGCGATCCACCACGGTGATGTTGTCCAGCCGCATGCCCAGCGCCACCAGCATGTTGAGGCAGGCGATGCCGGCGGCACCTGCGCCGGAGCAAGCCAGCTTCACTTCCTCGATCTTCTTGCCGGCGATTTCCAGCGCATTCAAGATCGCCGCGCCGACGATGATGGCGGTGCCGTGCTGATCATCGTGAAAGACCGGAATCTTCATCCGCTCGCGCAGCTTTTTCTCGACGATGAAACACTCGGGTGCCTTGATGTCTTCCAGATTGATGCCGCCGAAGGTTGGCTCGAGGCTGGCGATGATGTCGACCAGTTTGTCGGGGTCGTTCTCGGCAATTTCGAGATCGAATACGTCGATGCCGGCAAACTTCTGAAACAACACGCCCTTGCCTTCCATCACCGGCTTGGCCGCGAGTGGTCCGATGTTGCCCAAACCCAATACCGCGGTGCCGTTGGTGATCACCGCGACCAAATTGCCGCGCGCGGTCATCGAGGAAACTTCGGCCGGATTCTCAACGATCAGGTCACAGGCTGCGGCAACGCCAGGCGAGTACGCCAGTGACAAGTCGCGTTGCGTGACCATCGGCTTGGTCGCCACCACTTTGATTTTTCCCGGCGGGTGCTGCCGGTGATAGTCGAGGGCGGCCTGTCTGAGATCTTTGTTGGCGGTATCGCTCATGGCGGCGGTCTTGGCAGCGAAGGGGATGTGGGACGTGATGGTAGCGCGAGCGGGTTGCCAATACAGGTCAGAGAGGGATCGTTTTGCGTCTTGGGAAAGCAGCCGAGCAAGCTGGCTCTACAAGAGCTGAGCAGCGCCCCGCCTCTGTAGAGCGGAGCTTGCTCCGCTGCTTCCCGGCCTCTGCCTACAAACCCAGAACCAGATCTTCCGCAACCACGCGATCCAATCGAATGCGATTGGCAAACAGCGAAAACGCCAGCGTGCCGGCCAATCCTTTGGCGCGGGTCAGCCATGGTGGCAGGTACATCGGCTCGGCGATGGTGCCGTCGAGAAACAGCGGTTCCAAGGTGAAGACATCGTGCAGCGCCATCTTGCCGGCGAACAGCAGGCGCGCCAGGCTCAGCCGGCGGTTTTTCAGTGCCCAGCGGAAGAAGGTATGCACGCTGAGCAAGCCATGCAGATAGACGGTGTCCTTGGTGAACGCGCTACCGCCTGTCGTCGGCACACCGCGAAAAACGCGCATGGTCGAGGTAAA
>JANNWF010000332.1:0-17769 GCA_031408455.1 Pseudoxanthomonas sp.
TCACCAGTATTTTTCCGGTCGAGGCTTCATGGGACGAGCACCAGGACGAAGGCGATGCCCAACACTGGATACGGGCCGGCCACCTGGATATCCCGATGTCCGCCGACGTGTTCTTTGCCAGCAGCGCGGAACGTATCCAAACCGAGGGCTGGAAGCTTGAGCAGAGTTCCTCGCTGCAACGCAGATTTGTGAAACGGGACACCGTAGGACCCGACACGACGCGCTTTCGGGAAATCCTTAAAGACGCCGTGAAACCAGGTGAGGTGGGCGCACGGTGGCGGCACCAGCGCCGCCAGCTTGGCGATGAAGTCCACGGCTTGTTTTCTGGGCTCTTGGTCGACCCATAGAGTATGCTAAAAGTCGAACACATCAGGGGAGTTAACCGGTGAAAAAGTATACTCTGGCCGAATGGGCCTCGATAGCTGAGATCATAGGTGGTTTGGCGGTAGTAATTTCTCTGATCTATGTGGGCGTGCAGGTTAACGACAGCGCCAGCGCTGTTCGAGCCGCTTCTGCCAATGACACCCATGTCGCTTTGCAGAGTTGGTATTTGCAGATTGGCTCGGACCGGGATACCAGTGAACTGTTCTACCAGGCACTAACCAGCAAAGAACCGCTCTCGAATGAAGAAGAATTCCAGTTTCTGATGATGTTGCATGGGGCATTTCTGGCTTTTCAGAACAGTTATTTGCTGGCCGAGGAAGGGACGATAGACCTCGAACTGCGCGAGGCCATAACCGCTGCCATACTGGGAATAAAATCATTGCCAGGAATGGAGCGTTACTGGCGGCAAAGAAGGAGTTACCTGCATTCGGGGTTTGTGGCATACGTAGATCAATTGCTTTTGCAGGAGACGGAAGTCAGTGTTGATGTATACCGCGATTATGAGAGTGAACCAATTCCTGAATAAAAATCTTCCTGATTAGCAAGCATCGTCAGCCAGTCTCATCCGGAGAAAAGAGGTGATCGCAGGGTGCCCTCCACCACATCTTTGAAGGGCGACGCCATGGCAATGAATAGGATCCAGTTTCAGCCGGGGCGGCGGCACCAGGGCCACAAGTTTGGCGATGAACTCGATGGGCTCAAACTCCACCTGCGTCGCGTCCTTCTTCCACGGCGTCTTGAGTTCGTACCGCACCCTGCCCCGCGGCGAGAACGACAGCGGCTTCTCCGAAATCGCCGGGCGCGCGAGCGCAAGCAGCGATCAGTCGATTGCCCTTGTCCCTCTTCCGCTAGCGGATCGTGTATCCGTCCTTGTCGCTGAACCCGCCAACACTGATCGTGAAGAAGTCTGCCAGCAGCCAGATGCCCAAGCCGCCAAAGGTGAGCGCCTGTAGTAGGGCCGTCAGGGGTTTGCCGACATAGAAGCGATGAGCCCCAAACACGCCGAAGAAAGCGCACAGCAACAGGACCTTCAGCAGACTGTGATCGCCGGCACTTTCCCAACCTCGTGCGCGACGAAAGCCGATCAATGCGGTGGTCATCATAAGCAACAGGACTGCGATCAGAGCGACGATATCCGAACCCCCGGGCAGCCAAAGTCCGCATTTCATTGGCCTGCCGCCCATGAAAGACGGGTCTACTTCAGGGTCGCCAGCAGCCCAACCAGCCGGTCGAGGTCCGCCGTGTTGTTAGCCAAACCCAGCGAGGCGCGGATTGCACCGACTTCGGTGCCTAAACAGTCGGAAAGGCGGCGCAGGTGAAAGTCGTCGCTCACATCATCCAGGCAACGCGCCAAGCGCGCCGGATCAACACCGAAGGCCGCCTCCGAAGCACCGGGATTGCAAAAGCAACCACCGCGAACGGAGATTCGCGCCTCGCCCGCGGCGGACTCCACCTGGGCATAGGGCAGACAGCGTCCTCGTGCGTCGAGCACGTTGAAGCACAGCGAGCCCCCGCGTGGGGCGAGTGGGTCTGGCCCGTATAGCCGGATTCGCGGTGCGCCATTGCGGTGCTGCAACTGCCGCAAGCGTGCGAAGAGGTCGGCGGTGAGCGCGGCGACGCGCTCGCGTAGCCGAGACATGCCGACCTGCTCCAGCAAGGCGAATCCGGCCGGCAACGCGGCGATGCCGAGGAAATCAGCCGTTCCGTCCTCGAAGCCCTCGGCACCGTCATGCAGTCGATGGACATTCGCCTGGACCGACGCATAGCGAACGGTGCCGCCTGCAAACCACGGACGGCGCAGCTTGCGCATCGCGTCGCGGCGCATCACCAGCGCACCGAGACCAGTCGGGTAGCCGAACAGCTTGTAGAACGACAGCACCGCGAAATCCGCCGGACATGCACGCAGGCTCAGGGGATGGCTGGGCAGGTACGCCGCGCAGTCGAGCATCACCTCGAACCCCAACGCCCGTGCCTGCCGCACCAGCGCGAGCGGATGACGGACACCGGAGAAGTTGGATTGCGCCGGGTAAGCCAGCAAGCCAGGTCCCGCGTTGGCCGCCTGCCGAAGGTGTTCCTCCGGATGCGCAAGCTCGAGCGCGGAATCGAGTGGCAGGATCCGTACTGCGCCACCGGCGGCGCGCGCGTACTCGCGAATGCCGTTTATCGAATTGTGGTTGTCGGCCGACAGCAGCAAATTCCGTTGCGCACCGAACGGGTAGCTCTCCGCCACCAGCTTGATCGCGGCGCTGCTGTTGGCAGTGAAGCAGACGACGTGAGTCGCGTCGTCGACATCGAGGAAACGCAGCACCGCGGCGCGTGCCTCTTCGATGAGTTGCGTGCTGGCGCGCGCGCTGCTCGATTCGGAGTGCGGATTGCCGAACAATCCGGATTCGAGCAGGCGCGCATGCGCCTGCACCTGGGAGACACCGTAGAGCGCGCTGCCGGTGTAGTCGAGGTAACAGTGGTCCTGCTCGTCAAGTCGGGCGAACTCGCGGTGGCGGAGCGCGGCGAAGTCGAATGCATCGCCGTTAGTCGCAGGGGAACATGGTTTCAGCGCGATGTTCAACATCCGCGCCGGCTCCGGCTCCGGCTGCGCCGCGCTTGCGCACCAGGATCAAGCGCGCGCGGCGAACCGCCGAAGTAGCGGCTGAGCTGCGCGCGAGACGCAAACTCCGTCTTCTGCCGTTGCGAAGCATCGCTGCGGATGACCGGAAACAACACATCCCTGTTCCAGCCTTCAATGCCTCCGCGCAGCCTGAGCACGCGACGTGGACTTCCGCGCAGCGGCAGCGCTGCGGTCAACTGTTTATCGCCGTAAAGGACAACCGTGTCGACGGTGTCAGCCTCGAAGTCCGCCGCGAGACGCGCGCCTGGAAGGCCGTCAGCTTCCAGGGCTTGTTCGGGGCGGGTATCGAGAACGACGAGATCCGTTCGCCGGGCGCGAATCCACTCGGCGAGTTCCACGGCGGAGATCTCGTCCTCCGCGAGCGGTGGCACGGGACTGCCCGCGAGGGCAGCCAGTGCCGCAGCGCACAGAGCCAGTGCGACCAGCACGATACGGACTGCGGACTTCATCGCAGCCCCCGCTCGAACCACTGGCAGGCTCCAAATGCCAGCAACGCCACGACGACGACCGCGGCGACGACCACGCCGTAAGGCAATCCAAGCAACTCCGGAAGTGTCCACGCGCCGCGCGCGGAAGACTCGAAGAAAGCCTGAAATCGATGCAGAATCGAGCCCATGATGAGCATGCCGACGAGCAGTCCGAGCAGTACGAAAAGCCCGTCGATCCGCCCGGTCGCAGCCGAGACGCAGGCGGTGCCGGGACACAGTCCCGCGACGATCAGCCCTGCGCCGAACAGCGCCGCACCGAACGCCTGTGGCCACACGAAGGTTTCGGGAACGTAGATAGCGCTGACGTCGAGCAAGCCGAAGTATCCGAGCCAGAACACCCCGAGCATGGCCACCAACAGCGCGCTGAACATCACCTTCAGTACGCTGAGGTCGCGGCCATAGAACTGCCCGACGAGCTTGCGTGCGCTGCCGAGCCCCGCGCGTTCGAGCGCGAAACCGAAACCGATGCCAACGACAAGTGCGGCCAGCAACGAGGCGGCCAGCGACCCACCCTCGGCAATCAGCGGCGCGCTCACAACCAAGCCCTGCGCAAAAGTGGTGCCAGCGCGTATGCGGTGGCGAAGGCCACACCAAGGAACAGCCAGCTGCCGACGCTGAGCAACGCGCCGCCGGCCATCGCCTGACCGCTGGTGCAGCCACGCGCAAACACCGCGCCCACCGCCATCAGCATCCCACCGCTGAAGGCGAGCACGAGACGCGACCGGCGCGTCACTGCTGCCGGGCGCTCGACGTCAATTCGCAACCGGCCCGCCAACTTCGCCGACAACCATGCGCCCAACATCACGCCGAGCAGTTCGAAGCTGAGCCATTCGAGCCACGGTCCCGGGCCCGACAAGTAATGAGCGAACAAGGGACTGGTAGCGGCCCCTGTCGGCGCGAATGCAGCAACCACTCCGGCGGCCGTGCTGGCGAATGCGCCCGAGGCGCCGAGCCCGCGTCCCACCAGCACGAAGGCTGCCAGCAACACCAGCCCCAGCGCCGCACCAGCAAGGTAAGGATCGGCATAGGCACGCGCTGACCTGTGGGTGTTCATAGCTGTCCAGCTGCCGCGACAGCTTCGACCGGATTGCGCTCGCCACGCGACCAGTCCTGAAACGAGCCGTCATAGAGTTTCACCGGATGTCCGAGCAGGCGCGCCGCGAACAACATGGCGGTGGCTTGCTGGCCGATGTGGCAGTAGCCGACCGCGGTATCGCCGGGCTTCACGCCCGCTTGCGTGAACAAGGCTCGCAGTTCGTCCTGCGAGCGCAACAGCAGTTGCTCATCGGCGATCTCGGTGAAGGGAATGCTGCGAGCGCCCTGAATGTGACCGGTCTTGTCGACTTGGCCGTGAGCGCCGCCAATCTCGACGCCGTCGTAATAGACCGCGGCGCGGCCATCGACGATGGCGAAGCCTGGCGACGCTAGATGAGCATTGACGAAGGTCGCGTCGACCACGAGGTCCTGCATGTCGAGTAGCGACAGCTTGCCCCGCCGCTTTGCGCTTGTGTCCTGATTCAACGCGCCGCCGCTGCGCACCCAGGCCGGCATGCCGCCGTCCAGCAATCGGGTGCGTCCGCCGAGTCCGGCATGCTGCAAGGTGAACATGACGCGCGTCGCCGGGCTGACCCAATCGTTGCCGTAATACACGACGATCTGCGAGTCGTCGGAGATGCCCAGCATCTGCAGGCGATAACGCAGATCCTCGGCGTCGGGCATCTCCAGCATCAGCCCGACCTCGGTGTGCTCGGAGACGGAAATGTCGTCCAGCGACACCAGGCGCGCACCGGCGATGTGGCCGGCTGCGTATTCGTCGGCCTCGCCCACGTGCAGTATCACGAGATCGGCGTCGTCGATGTGCTCGGCCAGCCACGTGGTATCGACCACGAGTGAGCTGCGTGCATCGCGCTCGGCATGCGCGACACCGGCCAGCAGAAAGGCGCTCAGGCAGGCGCCAAGGAATTGCCTCACAACAGATTGCTTCATCGAAATGCTCCGGTCAGAACCAGAGCTGAGACTGCGCCGGCACAGCGGCAAGTGAAACGAGTTGGCAGCCAACGGGTGCTGCGATGCAGTCAATGGGCGCAAGCTCGAAAATGCTCCTTACGGGCTTCGCCCCGAGCCTCAGTTCGTGCGCTGCGCGCGAACTTGCTCTGCTACTTCGCCGGATCAGTTCAAAGTTCGGGTGAAGGAGAAGCAGCCGAGCAAGCTCGGCTCTACCAGAGCCTGTTCCGTGCCCGCCCAAAGCGGGCCCTTGTGGAGCGGACCGAGCGAAGCGAAGGCGTGCGCGCAGCGCGCGAACTTGCTCCGCTGCTTCGCCGGTTCAGTTGAAAGCTTCGGGTGACGGAGAAGCAGCCGAGCAAGCTCGGCTCTACCAGAGCCTGTTCCGTACCCGCCCAATGCGAGCCCTTGTAGAGCGGACCGAGCGAAGCGAAGGCGTGCGCTGAGCGCGCGAACTTGCTCCGCTGCTTCGCGTTGATGCAGCGAATGCGGCTGCTGAAACTCCGTTATCGCCGAACCCCGACTTGCGCAAAACACGCTTCGAACTCGCGCCGCCGGTTCCGGCTCAGCCGCACGGCCGTGCCATCGGCGAGCTTCAGCTCACAATCGCCGCGAAACAGCGGATGGATCTCGCGCACGCGGGCGAGGTTGACGATGGCCGAGCGGTGCACGCGGAAGAACTGCTGCGGGTCGAGTTGGCGCTCGATCTCGTCCATGCTGTCGCGCAACAGGTGGCTCTCGCTGCCGCAATGCAGGGATACGTAGTAATCGGCCGCCTCGATCCAGTCGATCGTGCTCGCATCAACGACTACGGTCTTGTCACGTGCCGGCACCAGAAAGCGTTTTCGCGGCGCCTGCTGCGCGCGCAGCAACTCGGCGATGCGCGCATCGAGCACGCCTTGGCGCCTCGCCAGCACCTGCTGTTTGGCCCGAACCAGCGCATCGGCAAAGCGCGCATCACTGAACGGCTTCAGCAGATAGTCGAGGGCATGCACCTCAAAGGCGCGCAACGCGTAGCGGTCATATGCGGTGACAAAGACGATCGCCGGCACAGCGTCGGCACCCACCAATTCGAGCAACGCAAATCCATCGACTTCCGGCATCTGGATGTCGAGAAACAGGATGTCCGGACGCTGCTGAGGGATCAGCCTCACCGCGTCGACGCCGGAGCCCTGCCCTACCACCACGACTTCGGCATCGTCCGCGAGCAGCGCGCACACGCTTTCTCGCGCAAGCGGTTCGTCGTCGACGACAAGTACCGAGAAGGATGGCACGCTCATTCCAGCACCGTCCAAGGCAGATCAAGAATCGCGAGAACGGTGTCTGCGTCTGTGGTCAAGCTGAAATGAGCCGACTCGCCATACAGGGCAGCCAAGCGTTCGCGCGTGTTCTTCAGACCGATGCCTTCGACTGACGCCACGTTCAGCGTTCCGGTATTGCGCATCCGGATGTGCAGGCGGTCGCCTACGCGAAGCGCTTGCACGTCAATGCGGCCCGCCGCGGCCGTTCGCGCGATCCCATGGCGAACCGCGTTCTCCGCCAGCGGCTGCAGGATCAGCATCGGCATCGCGGCGTGACGTGCATCCTCGGCCAATTCGATTTGGAAGGACATGCGGTCGGGGAAGCGCGCACCCTCGATCTCGAGGTAGCGCCGCAGCATGTCCATCTCCTCCGCCAGCGACACCCGTTGCCGGCCTGCGTGATCCAGCGAATAGCGCAACAGGTCGGCCAAGCCGGCGATCATCGTTACCGCTTGATCCTTGTGGTTGGTGCGCACCAGTCCGGCGATGGCATTGAGCGTGTTGAACAGGAAATGCGGCTGCAGCTGCAACTCCAGCGCATGCAATCGTGCGTCGAGCAGCGAGCGCTCCAGTTGTGCAGCCTGCAGGGCCCGCTCGTGGTAGCGCTGGTAATACTCGAAGGCCATGACAGCGCCCAGCACCAGACAATAGAGGAGCCACTCCATCGGCAGGCGCGACAGCAGGGTCTCGCCGACCTCGAGCTCGGACAGGTCTGCGGTCATGCGGTCATAGGGCCGCATCCACACCATCAGGCCCATCTCGAACAACGAATGCAAGGCGGCGACGACGGTGGCGGCCAGCGCGTGGATCGCCACATTGACGCGCCGCGGCGGAACCACCGGAAACCGTTGTGCCAGCCACACGATCAACATCGTCGGCGCCAACCAAGACAGCCAGACGATGAGGTAAAAGCTCAGCAGCCACGGCACCGAATGGTCGTGAAGAATCATGCTGATCCAGACCTGGATTCCGACCAACAGGCCGAACGTGGTCCAGAACGCGGCGGCAAACGGCAGGAATCGAGGAAGGCTCACAGCGCGATTCTGCCGCAGGGGGCGATGCAATGACGCGTCGGTGCAGCCAATGGTGTCGTGGCGGCCGCGAAGCGGCGACGGTATCTAAGCTGTGACCAAAGCAGGCCATCAGGAAGCAGGAAGCCAGCACAAATGCAGCGGCGCGATCGGCGCGAGCTTGAGCATCGGCTCCCGCGTCAGTCCCTTGGCGGTCCTCGGCGACGCCGCGCCGCTTCCAGCACCCTGAGTGCGAGCTTCTCCCACTTGGTCGCACCCATCGGCTGCAACGATTGCAAGTGCGCGTGCATCTGCCCGCTGCGCCAAGCGGCAAAGACGCTGGGATCGACATAGGACGCGCGACAAACGGCGGCCGTGTTTCCCAACATGGCGGCGACGTCGCAGACCACCTGGCGCTCAACGCCTGCCCTGTCGGGCTCAGTGGTGTACGCGGCCGGGTCCACGGGCGCCAGCAGCCAGATCGCTGCCTTGGTCGCACCCCAGGTGCGAATGTCCTTGGCAGTGAAGCCCTCGCCCATCGAATCGGCCAGGTAGCTGTTCACCTGGCCCGAGTCGATGCGCTGCACTTCACCGTGCTCGTTGAGGTATTCAAACAGCTGTTGGCCGGGCAGTGCGCGACATCGACGCACCAGCCGCGCGACGCGCGGGTCATCGATGCGAATGCGACGCGCGATTCCGCCCTTGCCGCGAAATTGCAGTTCGAGTCCAGCTTGCGTGGACTTCACATGCCGATTGCGCAGCGTGGTCACTCCGAAGCTACCGTTGTCGCGTCGATACACCTCATTGCCGATGCGTTCCAGGCTGCTTCCCAGAATGCTGACCACGGTGGCGAGCACCTTTGCGCAGGGCATACCGGGGCGCGCCAGATCCGCGCGCAGGCGCCGGCGCAGTGCCGGCAACGCGTGGCCGAATTCCAGCACGCGGGCGAATTTGCCGTGATCGCGCCTGACTCGCCATTCCGGGTGATAGCGATACTGCTTGCGTCCGCGGGCGTCGCGTCCGGTGGCCTGCAAGTGACCTGCGGCATCCGCGCAAATCCACACGTCAATGTAGGCCGGCGGAATTGCCAGTGAATGGATCCGAGTGCGCTCGTGCGCCGACACGGGGCGGCCGTCGTCATGTTTGTAGCGGAACGTCTTGCCGTGTCGATAGCGGCGAATTCCGGGCATCGAATCGTCGCTGGATCGCAGCGACACTGCAGCGCTCGCCTTCGGCTGCCGTGCGGGTCGATGGGTTGGGGTTCGACTGCTCAAAACCGAGATGCTCCGACGGCGAGGGCGACTCACTCCGAAAGCTGCCACCCTCAGATAGCCGGTGATTGTCCTCTCACCGAGCACGCCCGAGCGCATCATTCGCTGCGGTCCGTCAGCTCGATCCACTGTGGCCCAAGGTACACCGGCCTAAGCCGTGGCCGCGAGCACTTGAGCTCTGCGGCAGCATCGAGGCGTTTAGCGCCGCGGTCGGCAGCCGCGAGCAACGCTGGTCAAGGCTGGCTGAGCGGTTGCAGGCGGGCTGATTTGCAGGGAGCAGGGGTAGGCGCCGGGCCGGCATTGCAGGGCGCACTGTTGCGGCCGGTGCGTCGTGCGAAATCCCCGCTTGATCGGGTTGCCGCGATGCGGCGGAAATCGCTGCCCCTGAGTCTCGCGTGCCGCGCTGACGCCCTGTCGAAGGCACTGGCACACTCCCTGCACCCGATCCCTACGCCCGGACGTCCTGGTCGTTGGCACCGCCCGGTCCGAGGCACTGCCGGTGCACGAAAAGGAGCGCGACGTGCTCGACCTTGGACTTCCCTGGTGGGAATTCGTACTGCGCGCCGTCGTGGTGTATGGCGTGTTGTTGCTGTTGGTGCGATTGGCCGGCAAACGTTCGGTCGGTCAGTTCACCCCGTTCGACATGATCCTGCTGATCTTGCTTGGCAACTCGGTGCAGAACGCGCTGCTCGGCGACGACGTGTCCCTGGCCGGCGGCCTGATCCTCGCGGCCACCTTGCTGGCATTGCATTACGCGCTCGGCTGGATCACCTCGCGCAATGCGCGGCTGCAGGCGCTGATCGAAGGCGAGCCGGTGCTACTGGCGCGCGCCGGCGAGGTGCTCGACGCGCATTTGAAACGCGAATGCATCAGCCCTGCAGACTTCGATGAAGCCATGCGCCGCAGCGGTATTCTCAAGCGCGCCGACATCGCCTGCGCCTGGCTGGAGACCGATGGTCGCATTACCCTGTTGCCGCGCCGGGACCCTTCATGACCTCTCGCAAACCACGGAGCAGACTTCGCATGTTCGTCTGCTTCCTGATCGGCGCCGTCGTCGCGGCCGTAACCACCCCCCGTTCCGGTTAGGGTTCGATGCCCCACCCGCAACGACAACGCGAGGCGATCAGCGTCATGCGGCTGCGAACTTGGCTGACAATCGGATACAGTGCGGTGCTCGCGCTGGCGACACTCGGCCTGGAAGGCATGGCACCCGGCGTCGACTTGGCACTGCGCAAAGTGCTCGGCTCGGAGACCGTCGACAGCTTGGCCGCAGACGGTCGCACCGTCGCGACGTTTACTGAGTAGGGCGGTCAGCCAATGCGCATCGGCGACGCACGAGGTTCATCAGTCCTCAAGGGTAGTTCCTTGGCGCTCGTCATCCCGGCGAACGCCGGGATCCAGCTCTGCTGAAACCTTGCTCTGCGCGCCAACCGCTGAATTTCCAACAGCTCAAACAAGGACGGGCCGCACGGTTTGCTGCGCGTGTAAAACGGCTCAATCGCGTGCCACGACCGTGGCCCAAGTCTGGAAATCACCAACGTGATCTCCCAGCCTAGCAGCCCGTCGGACTCAGCCTAGCTGGGGTGCAAATCCGGCAACGCGCTTCGCTTTCACGCGGTCCACTTTCGCACCGTCAACCCCCAAAGCACGCCATGGTGCCAGCAGCCACTATCACCGGCCGCGAGAAGTCCGTCGTCGTTGGCACATTGCCATTCTCATCGGCGTCCATCCCGCCGGCAAGCGTGCCCTCACCCCAGATGATCGAAGTTGCACCGTGGCTGCGCAGGATGTCGCAGGCGACCTCTTGTTGGCCAGCAGAGGACGTTGCCACCGCGAGTACGATTGAGTGGCCGAGGCACTCAGGCGTTGCTGGCAGTACGGAAATGGCTTGCGGCTTGTTGTCGTTGTCGTCAGGCATGCTTGCCAACGCACCCCCGAGCGAGCCCACGTAAGCACCCACCCCAGCCGCGGCAACAGGCGCAATCGGCCCGAGGAACGGCAAAGTCACCAATCCGACAGCAGCACCAACCACCACTCCAACAGCTGCCCCCGCAGCCGCACCTGAGGCAGCTCCGGATGCGGTGGCCTGCTCGTCCGCCACATCCTTTTGGGCGTCGTCGATGCGCTCAATTTCTGCGGTGGTGGCTGCGGATGCGTCCAGAAAGGACTGATGTGTTTCCGAAGCCGGAATGCCGGCACCGGCGAGATGGGCCAGCGCCCGGTCCACGGCGCTGACGTCCGCAAACGTACCACTCACGATAACAGTCATTGCCGTTTCCCAATTGGGTGTGCAGGGGTCGAGATAACATTCCGAGACTAGCTTCGAGTATCGCCAGACCCGCCGTCCCTTGCCGTGCGTTGTCGCACACGCGCCACGCAGTGATTGCGTATCTATCGTTGCGCCCCCCCGCGCCCGGTGGCGGCCGGCCACGAGCAGCCGCTCAGCCCCGACGCGATTGAACGATCAGACCTTTGACCGTGGCGACTGCTTCTGGCGGCCGAGGCAAAACTGTGGGGGACCTGGTGGATGGTAGCCTGCCGCTTTGAAAGCTGAGGCACGTACCCATGAGTCTGTTTGAATTCGTCACTGTGATGATCTCGATGATCCTCGCTTTGAGCCTGGGTCAACTGCTCACCGGCGTGACGTTCTTGATCAAGACCGGACGCGATATCCGCTGGCATGCCCCGCACACGATATGGCTGGCGTGTATCGGGCTGACGCTGGTGAACCATTGGTGGTCGCTGTGGGACTTCAAGACCCTCGAGTGGAGCTATGGAAGCTTCATGTACGTGCTGATCGCCCCGACGCTGATCGCGTTTGCGGTCGGTCTGCTTGCGCCTGACCGCTCGGACTCAGCGTCGAGCGACCTCGCCTTGCAGTTCGCCCGAGTTCGAAAGCCGTTTGCGGCGGTGCTCTTCGCATACGTCTTGGCGATGTGGTTCGATGGTCCGCTGCTGGCTGAGCAGAACGCTTTCGGAGCTGTGGGACTGCTTCATGTTCCAATACTGGGTGCCGCTGCAACCACATTCTTCATTGAGAGCCATCGAGCCAATCTGCTTGCGCCATGCGTTGCATCGACTGCCGTGGCTATCGTAATGCTGGTCCGGTTGCTGGCTTGACCCGGCAGGACAGGCTGAATTCCGGTCGGGCTGTTGCCGCGCGTTCAAAGCTGACCCCTGGGTGAAACTTGACCAGAGCGTGTCGCAAAGATCTCAACCGGCCAACGGCGTCAGCCGGAAATTCGCTGGTCATTCCTTCAAACGCACAACCTTGCCTTTCTGCTCAATTGCCCGCGAACGGCAACAGGGATGGCGCTAATCAGAAACTTCGACGCGCACGTCGCATCGATTCAGCTGGCGCGGCTGCGCAATCGTCGTCGATGCTGCTCAGTCCTAATTGACGAGTCACAAAAGCGTCAGACCTCGCGCGAATGTGCGTGAACGAACGAACGCTCTGCGCTGGCGCGAGGCGATTTTGAGTGGCCGAAATGGGTCGATCACCGCCAGCTGGCGGCGACATACGATGCGAGCGATTCGATGCCCGTGGCTAAGCGACCCCATCGGTCGCGGTCTGGTAAGCGCGAATCCACCGACGCAGGGGACTTCAACATCGCGTCGACGATGGCGCTCGTCCGCGAAATGGCGGGAGCGCCGGGAACACATCTGCAGAAAAAGCTTCGCGCGGGGGCAGAGGGCTCCGCGAGCGCCGCCGAGGCCCAGAACGACGCAGCAGAGGGACGCGCGGCATGCGTGCGGGACGCTTGCCGGCATGAACCCGCATCGCAAACTACGCCCGCCACTGCGCGAAAAGTGGCTTCGGATTTCCTATCCCTGACGCCGACGCCAGAAAATTGCCGGCTCAGCCCAGGCAGATCAGGGTAACCAGGAGCAAATCACGTGGAGGCAGCATCTGGACTTGTGGGCTGTGACTAGTGCGCAAGCATGCCGTGTTTGCGGTGATTGACCCATCAAGCTGTGTCTGCATGATGGGGCTTGCTGTTGACGATCGGTCGGGACCCGAGAATGCGACGGAACCAGCGTGGTCCGGACGCCAGATTGGTCATGGGCGGCTGTCAACCGATGCCCGCCTTTCACGTTGGCTGTTGTCGATCCTTCACCCCCAACCCTGAGCGTCGGCGCAGACCATGTTTCAAATCCTGAAGCTGCTGACCATCGTCCTTGCCCTGTTGGTCAGTGCTCAGGCGGATGCGCTCAAAGCCTTTCCCGAAGGCGTGTTTGAATGTGCTGGTCCGGTTCGCCATCCCACCGACAATGTCGTCGCTCAAACGCCGCTGATCGCCGGGCAGGAGGGTGTGTGCTAGTGCGCGCGGCGTGGTCGCTGTGCCAGGACGATATGAACTGCCTGTTCGACGCGGTCCAGCTGAATCTGGATACGGCCCAGAGTCTGGGGCTCAAAGTGGCTTTGGCGATTGGCGATTGGCGACGGCGATCTGGCGCCGCCGGGTGTGAAATCGCGTTGCGTGCTGTTTCCGTTCAGCTTTCGTGGCGCGCCCGCGACCATGTGCCTGCCCTGGGGCAGCAACTACCTCAGTGACAAGGCTGCCCTGCTCAACGCCCGGGGCGCTCGCTTCGACAGCCACCCCGCACTTGGGCACATCTATTTCACCTCCGCCTGTGCCACCAATGGTTTTGAGGGCCACTGTCGTATTGATCAGAACGCCTATGCGCTGGCGGGATACACACCCGAGCTGATGGCGGCGACCTACGCGACATTGATCCAGCTGTATCTGGATGCGTTCCCGACCACGCCCATCACCTTCGAGATGCACACCATTTTCGGTCGCATCGATCTGTGGGAGGCGCTGTGGGCTGTGGCCGAGCCTAGCCATCGGGTCGGGGCGGCGGCGTGGTGGTGTTCCGAACGACTGAGCCTGCGCGGCAATGAGACGGTGCCGGTCTGGCAACTGACGCAAGAGATCGCGGCAAGCACCTACGCCGTGTGCCAACCCGTGTCCAATTTCAGCAATGATCCCTGGCGATTCACCGACCTCAACCTCAATCCGCCGCTCGACTATGGCACCGAAACCAGTTGGGACAGCGTGACTCCCCGCAACCAACGAATTCGGCTTGAATCGGCCCAGAAATCGGAGCCCGTGCTCCTGATAGCCTGTCCGGCCCGAGCGGGTTCATGGCGGGATGATCAATCCCGACTCGATTTGAATCACTCGCTTCTCTCAATCGAGCCGTGACCGGGCCTCGCGATGATCTACTCGCGGCAGCGCATCGATCACCGCATCAGCGGACGGAAACTTCGGCGAAGATCGGGCGCTGCCGGCGCCGGGATAGGCCGTGGGCTGGTGTGGAAGCGACCTCTTTACGCTCTCGCCAGCGGGCGCCATCGGGCTGATCCGGCCCGGCTCTACCGGCATATCTTGATGCGTTGGGTCAGCAGGAAATGGCATGTGGCTTCCTTACTTTTGCGTGGTGCAGCCAGCTTGGGTTCCGCAGTCGTCGGGACTGTGCCCACTGACCTAAAGGATGTCGGTTCGGTGGCGCGCATACCGGCTTGCGGCCGCAGACGGTTGCCGACATGCCTTGCCACCGCCCTGACCACAGTCAGCGCTCACCCCGCGCGGCTGTGGCCTGATATCGGTGCCGTGTTGCGGCGTGTTCGGCATCCACAAAACGCGCCGGGGCCGCACCCGTCGGCGCTGCACGCGGCAGATCGAGTCGCTTGTTTTCGCGCAGGAAGCCGGCAAAGGTCTCAGCAGGTACGGCTGCACTGAACAGGTAGCCCTGGATCTGGTCACAACCTTGGCCGCACAGATAGTCCAGCTGGGCCAGGGTTTCCACGCCTTCGGCGATGACCAGCAGCTGCATTTGATGGGCCATGGCGATGATCGCGGTGGCAATCGCAGCGTCCTCGCGGTTGCTGGTGATGTTGGTGACGAAACCGCGATCGATCTTGACTGCATCGAACGGGAAGCGCTTGAGGTGTGCCAGCGAGGAGTAACCCGTGCCGAAATCGTCCAGTGCCAGGCAGCAGCCGAGCTTGCGCAGGGCGCCCAGCGTCTCGCGAGCCGCCTTCGGATTAAGCATCACCGCCGACTCGGTGAGCTCGAGCTCGAGCAGGCCGGGCGTCAGCCCCTGTGCCTGCAGCGCAGTCTGAATGGTTTCCAGCAGGTCGCTCTTGGCGAACTGCACCGACGAGAGGTTCACCGCCACCGGTATCACCGGCAGGCCCGCGGCCAGCCATGCCGCCTGCTGGCGGCATACCTCGTTGATCGCCCAGGCGCCGAGGTCGACAATAAGCCCGGTCTCTTCGGCCAGAGGTATGAAGCGCAGCGGCGAGGTCAAGCCCTCAGTCGGGTGATACCAGCGGATCAGCGCCTCGGCACCGACCATGCAACCGCTGCCGAGGTCGATCCGCGGCTGATAATGCAGTGCGAACTGCTGCTGCTCGATGGCGGTCCGTAGCTCGACCTCCAGCTGGCGCTTTTCGGCGACGCGCAGGGTCAGTTCCGGTGAGTAGTAGGCATAGCGACTGGCGGTGCTGCGCGCCTCCCGCAGCGCGCTGTCAGCGTTCTTGAACAGGCTGTCAGCGTCGGCACCATCGGCCGGAAACAATGCCACCCCAAGCTGGACCGAGATCGGAACCTGGATGCCATCCACTCTGATCGGTTCCTGCAGAACATCCAGCAGGCGCTCGAGCAAGGCACTGGCAGCGTCATCGCCGGCGGAGGCGCCGGCAATGGCAAACGTATCGGCGGTAATGCGGGCAACGCTGCAGCCGGCCGGCAGCGCGCCGCAGAGCCTTAGACCAACGCTGCGCAGCAGCTCATCGCAGGTGGTATGGCCGAGCATGGCGTTCAGCTCTGAGAAGTGCTCGATGTCCAGCACCACCACCGCGATGCAGTGCTGGTCGGCGCTGGCGTCGGCGGCGACGATCAGCTGGTTCACACGGTCGGCAAACAGGTTGCCGTTGGCCATGCCGGTCAGGGGGTCGTGATACTGCATGAAGCGCAGCCGCTGTTGCCGGCTGATGTGGCCAAGGGCGAACGAGAGATCGGCCGCGATCTGCTCGAGCTGCTCGCACTCGGATTCATCAAAGGCACCGAGCTTGCACTGCAGCACCAGCAACACCGCCACCAAACTGCCTTCGGCGTACAGCGGGAAACCGGCTGCGGATCCGTAGCCTTCACCTGGCAGATGGTGGACAAGCGAGCCCCAGCGGCGGTCGCCATGCAGTGCGTTCACCACCAGCGGTCGCTCCTGGCGAGCGACCCAGCCGCTGCCGGGATCGCCCTCGACGCCCTTGTCCAGCACCAAAACGATGCGGCTACCACCCGCCGCTCCGGCCACCCGCTGGCAGGTCGCCAACGCGCTCACCCTGCCGGTCGCGCCGTCCACCAGCGAGACTCGGGCCAAGGCGAAGCCACCGTCCTCAACGGCGACGCGGCAAGTCTCCCGCAGCAATTCATCGCGATCGTCGAGACGTCGCATCGCCGCGCTGATGCCGCGGGCAAGGGCCTGCGCGCGCTGCAGATGCCGGATCCGGGAAGCCTGCATGCAAGCGTCATCGGAATGGGATTCGAAGGCCGCGGGCACGCAGATGCCGTTGCGCCCGCTGGCGGGCAGCCAGGCACCCGCATCTGGCGGGAGTAGCTGCAGCGCATGCTGGGGCCGCCCGGGCCCAATTTCGACGGCATGATCGAAGCAGCCGAGCTGCCGGGCACCGCCATCCGAAGTCTCACCGCAAGCTTGCCTCTGGTGCTGCGGATCCGGACCATGTCGGCGCTGCCGAGGCTGCGGTCGCCGGCTCTCCTCCGCGACTGGCTGCGCGCTGCCGTCGCCTTCCCAGCGCGGTTCGAGGCCCACGGTGCAAGTGACTGCCACCGACCAGAGCAGCCCGCCATCGGATGCGCTGGGCGCGGCCGCAGCGATCGCCACCTGCCGAGCATGGGCGACGGCCGTCACGCACTCAGGGCTGTCTGATGATTCGCTGGACGCCTGGGCCATGGCGGTGTGGGCTCGCGGTTGGGCGGACCTCGCCGCGGCGGTGTCCGTTAAGAGCGCTAAGAACTACTGATACGGCACGCCGCTGCAGTTGACCAACCTGTTGCGACCCGGCGGGTCGCTCATCCGCAGCCAGTGCGCCTCCAAGAGGCGAATCCGTTGAGATTCCGGAGAAGACGATCCGCCGATCAGCCGCAGTCGTCTGTTCGACGGGACACACACGGGACGCGCCGTCGCTACCGGCTAAACCTCCCGCGGTGCGGAATTCGAGCACCACCTGGTGGTGGACCGGCGCAGCAAGATGGGGCTGATCTGAAAGGGGAACTTCTCACCACCCAGCGGCACCCTGAGGAAATATTACGCGGTGCCTCTGGTGCGTCCGCCCGATTGATGACGACACAGCGCGGATGGCGGCGCTGCAGACCAATGTTGGTGCCCAGTGAAACGCGTCCGCGTCGATACCTTGCGGTGAGAATCAGCGCCCACCGATTGCCTTCGGGTCTTCCTGCCGGATACGCCGCATTCTTGTGCGTGCGCGTGTCTACCAGCAGGGCATCCATGTAGGGCACGTGGCTGAGCCGATGGATGTCCCCCAAATCGGTCGGACGGGGGTGTGGTCGCCAACTGCCGATGCGCGGTATAGGCGCGGCTGCCCGCGCTTGACTTCGACGATGAGCAGTAGCGAAACGCGGTTGGCCTGATGTGACGACG
>JANNWF010000333.1:0-22498 GCA_031408455.1 Pseudoxanthomonas sp.
CGCAGCGTCCTTCGGCGGTTCGGCTGCGGGTGCAGGTGCCGGCGCCGCAGGAGCAGCCATCGGCGCTGCCGCAGGCGCTGAGGGTGCCGCAGCTGCAGGCGCGGACACGGTGGTCGCAGCCTTGGCCGGTGCCGCTGCAGCCGGCTTGTCGGCATAGAGGTTCGCGAGCAGCGGCACGATCATCAGCGCGACGATGTTGATGATCTTGATCAGCGGATTGACCGCCGGACCCGCGGTGTCTTTGTACGGATCGCCAACGGTATCGCCGGTGACTGCCGCCTTGTGGGCTTCCGAGCCTTTGCCGCCGTGATGGCCGTCTTCGATGTACTTCTTGGCGTTATCCCAGGCGCCACCGCCGGTGGTCATCGAGATGGCGACGAACAGGCCGGTGACGATGGTGCCGATCAACAGACCGCCCAACGCCTGCGGCCCGAGCAACAGCCCGACCAGCACTGGCACAGCGACCGGCAACAAGGACGGGATCATCATTTCCTTGATCGCCGACTTGGTCAGCAGGTCGACGGCCTTGTCGTATTCCGGCTTGGCAGTGCCTTCCATGATGCCTTTGATCTCGCGGAACTGGCGGCGCACTTCCACCACCACGCTGCCGGCTGCACGGCCGACCGCTTCCATCGCCATTGCGCCGAAAAGATAAGGAATCAAGCCGCCGATCAACAGGCCGATGATGACCAGGTGATTGGACAAGTCGAACGTCATCGCTGTATGCGCCACGCCAGCCGCAGCGTTCCTGGCTGCTTCCTGCACGTCGATCTGATGCGTGAAGTCGGCGAACAGCACCAGCGCTGCCAGACCCGCCGAGCCAATCGCATAGCCCTTGGTGACGGCCTTGGTGGTGTTGCCCACGGCATCCAGCGGATCGGTGACCGCGCGCACTTCCGGCGGCAACTCGCTCATTTCGGCGATGCCACCGGCGTTATCGGTGATCGGGCCGTAGGCGTCGAGGGCGACAATCATGCCCGCCATGCTCAACATCGATGTCGCCGCGATCGCGATGCCGTAAAGACCGGAAAGCTCGAAGCAACCCCAGATCGCGGCGCAAACCAGGATCACCGGACCGGCGGTCGACTTCATTGAGATGCCGAGGCCGGAAATGATGTTGGTGCCGTGGCCGGTGGTGCTGGCGCGGGCGATGTCTTGCACGGGCTTGTACTGGGTGCCGGTGTAGTACTCGGTAACCCACACCAACAAGCCAGTCAGGACCAGGCCGATCAGGGCGCAGTAGTACAGACCCATCGCGCCGGCACCCATCATCGAGGTGGTGATCGGGTAGAAGAACACCGCCGCCAACACCGCTGACACGATCACGCCTTTGTACAGCGCGCCCATGATCGAGCCACTCTTGCCAATCTTGACGAACCAAGTACCGATGATCGAGGCGATGATCGAAACCCCGCCCAACACCAGCGGGAACATCACGCCGTTCGGGCCGACCTCGGCCACCATCAAGCCACCCAGCAACATGGTCGCAATCAGGGTCACCGCGTAGGTCTCAAACAGGTCAGCCGCCATGCCGGCGCAGTCGCCGACGTTGTCACCGACGTTGTCGGCGATCACCGCCGGGTTGCGCGGGTCATCTTCAGGAATGCCGGCCTCGACCTTGCCGACCAGGTCAGCACCGACGTCGGCGCCCTTGGTGAAGATGCCGCCGCCCAGACGCGCGAAGATCGAGATCAGGGACGAACCGAAGGCCAGACCGATCAGCGCGTGCAGCGCTTGCTCCTGCGGCATGCCCATCTTCAACAAGATGGCGAAATAGCCGGCGACGCCGAGCAGGCCGAGACCCACCACCAACATGCCAGTGATCGCGCCACCCTTGAATGCGACAGCCAGTGCCTTCGCCATGCCGTGCCGCGCGGCCTCCGCCGTACGCACGTTGGCGCGTACCGAGATGTTCATGCCGATGTAGCCGGCCGCGCCCGAGAGCACCGCGCCGATCACGAAGCCGATCGCCGAGTACCAATCCAGCGCAAAGCCAAGCACCACGAACAACACCACGCCAACCACCGCGATGGTGCTGTACTGCCGATTCAGATAAGCGCGTGCGCCCTGCTGGATCGCGCCAGCGATTTCCTGCATGCGCGCATTGCCGGCGGGCTGTGCCAGCACCCAGCGAATGGAGATGACGCCATAGACGAGGGCAAGGATGGCGCCCGCAAGCGCAATCTCTAGTCCGTATTGCTCAAACATGTAGCCTCCAGAATCGGGTGAATGGTTGCTTAAGGGGCAAAAGGGCGCGAAGTATAGCTAATGACGGCGGCGTGAGGCGGGGAGGCGGCTGAAAACCTCGCGCCACCGCCTTGAGTAGGCGCGGGCACCCCCAGGCACGCAGGACTCGATAAGCGCAGCGCACTGCGCCGCGTTCCGTAACGTCTCGACGCGCAGAGTGCGCCCACGCAGGCTTTGCTTCGTTCGATACTTCGCGTCATCGCGTCATCGCGCTGCCAACGGTGGCCGCCGCCTCAAGGTTCGCGAGGCCGTGGATCCAGCACCAGCACATCAGTGAAGGGCGACAGCGCATCGAAGTGCAGCGACCACGCCACCTCGGCTTCTCCGCAGTCGACGCAGCGATAAAGTAGCAAGTAGGCATCCTGAAAAATCGGCGTGATCGGCCGGCCCATTGCGAGGACTTGCGGTGCCACGAATGGCCGTCGGTCGCCGGTCCGGGCCGCGACCAGCAGCAGCGCCCCGGCCGGCGCACTGCCCTGCAGCGTTGTCGGAGACGCTGGCAGATCGAGCGGATCGCGCGGCGGGAAGCGGCCCGCGACGACAATTTCCTGCGACTGGCCAGCGCTCCAGACCGCATCGACGGTCCCGAGCCACAGTCCCGAGGCTGTCGGACCCAAACCGACCTCCCGCGCCGCCGGCACGCTGAGGCCGGCCAGCAGCGCATGCCCGGGCACTGGCGGTCCGCCCAGCAGGATTTGCGCGACGCCGCCGCAGGCTTGGCGCGGTCCGACGCCGAAGCTCTCGTCGAGCCAGCTGGCCAGATGACCATAGGCGACGGTCGGAGCACACAGGGCTTCACCGAGCGATGCCATGTCGCGCAGCGGCAGCCGCGTGGCACGCATCGGCGTTCTGCCCTCGCGCACCGACGCGATATCCATCAGGCCGGCGCCGGCAGACGGATACAGCGGGTAGTCGACCACCTCGGGCGCGGTGACCACCAGCCGCAACAGCAGCACCGGCGCCATCGCGGCACCCAGCAGCACCGCGACCAGCGGCAGGCGCAGCCAGCGCCAGCGCTGCCACAGCCCGAGCCAGCCCAGGGCCAACAGTCCGGCGATCAGCGGCGCATGCGCGTGGGCCATCCAGAACGGGGTATAGGGCCGCAGCAGCAGCACGAAAGCAGAGTGCGCCAGCATTACCGCCAGCAGCGCCAGGAACCGCGTTCGCATCGCGGCGCTGGCGCAGCCGCCGAGCGCGGCCAGCACCAAGCCCAGCAGATACAGGGTCAGCAGACCCTCTGCCCAAGCTCCCGCCGCCAGCCACAGTCGCAGCAGCAATTCCGGCCCGCCCCAGAACAAGCCGAGCAGCAATGGTCCCAGCCGATCCGCTACGCCGACTTGCAGTTCCCCGCCAACGAAGCCCGAAACCCGCGCCAACGCGCTTCCGTCAGCGGCCATCCCCTGCTGGATCCAGTACGGCAACAGCGGCGCCACCAGCACCACGGCCGCCACTGAACTATCGCGCAGTCGCCGAGGCCAATCCGCCGCATGGAGGCCGAAAATCAGTGCAACCACAACCAGCAACAGGGTGGTCGGATGGGCGTGCAGCGCCAGCGTGGCGCAGGCACCCAGGCCGGCCGCGCGTGCAAGCGACGGCCGTCGGCGGTAGGCCAGCAGCATCAGGCCCAACGCGAGCAGGGTGCTGGCCACCACGCTGGTATGGGTCGGCCAGAGCAGCTCGAACATCGACCAGCCGGGTGCCGCCAGCGCCACCGCGAACAGGCCACCGGCTAATGCTCCGCCGAGCCGGCGGCCGAGCAGGAAGCCGAGCGGAAACTTCAGTCCGGACAGCAGGCCGGTCGTCCACAGCACGGCCGGAGCACCGCCGAGGGCGAAGGCCGCGCCCATCGCGTAGTACCAGAGCGGGCCGAGGTACCCGATGTTGCCAATCACCGGGCCAGCCAGCGGCCACTCGGCGCCGCTGGCGATGCGCTGGGCGAAATACAGGTCGCGCCAAGTGTCGGCGACCGCCGCCACATGCAGCGCGGCTTGCGCCCAGACCAGTGAAAACCCGATACACAAGATCAGGCCGGCAGCATCGGCAATCCGCCACGGCCGCGCGTTGTCAGCCATCGTAGGCAGATGTACGCTCGCCGGCCGGCGCGCGGCCGCAGCAGGGCAGGAGGCGAAGCGGAATGGAGGCTGCAGGTGCGGGCATGCGTTATTGGCTCTGGATGCTGGCGACGGTCGTCTGGCTGCTGGCCGGCATCGCCGTGTTCCACGGCGCGCCGGTCATCCTCGACGAAGGCACGCACGGCCTGCAAGTCATGCGTCACTTCGAGGGCAACCCCGAGCCTCAGCCCGGGCTGACCACCTTCAGTTTCTGGCACGCGCTGCTGGCGCGGCTGAGCGGCCCCTGGCTGGTGGCGGGTGAGCAGCCGAATTTGCCGCTTCTGCGCCTGTGGTCGGTGCTGTTTACGGCCTGGCTGGTGCCCGCGGGCTACTGGCTGGTGCGCGCCAGCGGGGGCAGCGCGCTGGAGGCGGCGCGCCGCAGCTTCGGCCTCGCCATGCTGCCTGGCGTGGCGCCGCTGCTGTTCCTGCTCTATACCGACGTCGTCGCGTTGGTGCCGCTGCTGGCCGCAGCTGCAGCGGCGATGGCCGGCCGCCCCGCGCTGGCGCTGGCAGGCGCGGTGCTGTCGACCCTGGTGCGGCAGACCGCGGTGGTCTGGGTGGGCTGGCTGGCGCTGCGCGAGTTGCGCGCTGGATCTGGCCAGCCGCTGCGCACGCGGGCCCTCCGCCTGCTGCCGCATGCCCTGGCACTGGCGGCGTTCGGCACCTTTGTGCTCTGGAACGCCGGTATTGCGATCGGTGACCGCGACTCCCATCCGACCGGCCGGATTTCGCCGCACAATCTGACGTTCGCTCTGCTCTACGCCTGGATCGCCCTGCTACCGCTGCAGCTTGCAGCATTGCCGCGCATCATCGTCGGCCTGCGGGCGCGGCCGCTGCTGGGTCTGCCGCTGTTCGCCATGGCGCTGCTGTTCTGGTTCGGCTTCGCGCCCGACCATCCCTACAACCAGATCGCGCCCGAGGCGATCCTGCACAACGGCATAATCGCGTGGCTAGCCGATCCTTGGCCACGCGCCTGCGGCCTCGTGGCGATTACCTGGTCACTGGCGACTCTGCAGTTCACCGCGCTGCGCGACCCGCAGCCGCTGGCGCTGCAGGTGGCGATGGTGCTGTCGCTGCTGCCGGCGTGGATGGTTGAACCGCGCTACGCGCTGCCAGCGCTGGTGCTGTTCTTCTTGCTCCGGCGCGAGGAGGGCGATGCGGTCGAACTGGCCCTGGCCTGCTGGCTGGCGCTGCTCGGCCTCGGGCTGAGCTGGGGTTATGCGGTCTACCGCTTCCTGCTCTGAGCGCAACGACGCACGGCCGGCTTGCCAGCGCGCCACGGCTCGTGCATCCAAGGTCACGCGCCTCCCTCAATCTTGGCTGGGACGGCCTGTCTGCACGCCGGCACATGCGCCAGCGCGGATCGCGCTCCGATGCTGAGTGTCGACGCCAAGGCGGCGCGGTTGCGCAGCATGCAGTTGCTGTGAGCACGCGGAGACGGGCACCTACGGGGCTTCGAAGCCATTCCTGAAGATCAGATTTGGCAAGCCGGTGCCGGGCTGCACGCAGCCTGTCCAGTGGCAGGGGTTGGCCGACGAATGCCCTATGAGCGCCAGCATCTTGGGGGAGGTGGCGATTGCCTGGTCTTGGAACTCGAGCGCGCCCCAGCGACCGAACGGTCCCCAGCGACCGACGTTGTAGAAGTGCGTGAATTCGTCGCCGTTGGCTTTCCAGTCGCTGAGGTAGGTGCGGTAAATGTCTCCCATCCGCGGGTGCGCATTGACTTCGTCGAAGCGCGTATTGCAGGTGGCGTTGAAGGTGAAGCCGCCGATGCCGGCGAGGTGTTGGCCGCCTTCGTAACTGATGAGGCGGATGCCGGAGGCAGGGAAACTGCCGGCAAGCATCGCCTTGTTGCTGGTCATGAATACGCGCGCACGCGGCAGCGCTTGCGACTCCAGGTGATCGAGCAGCGCGGTCGCGCTGGTGTACAGCTGCGGGTGTGAGTCCGGATTGAAGCCGTTGTCGGGCGTGCAGTATTCAGTTCCGAAGTACGGCGCAATGGCGTAGGCGTCGGTCCTGCTGGCCACCCGGATGGTGGTGCCGGTTGCATTGCGAGTCATCACTTGGTCGCCGAGATCGGAGTTCGCGGCCTGCGCCGCGATTACGCGCACCGTGCGCGTGCGCGCGCTGGCGCCGAACACGGCGTCGAATCGATCAAAGATTTGCAGGGAACGATCGCCCCAGGCGCGGATCAGCGCCGCGAAGCACGGGCCTTGCGCTGGGCCCAGCGAAAAGGTGTCGGGATTGCGTTCGCAGGCGATGCCGTTGCCGGGTATGCCATCGTTTTGGCAGCCGCTGGCGAGGTCGGCGAAGGCGGGACAGAACTGGCGCGGGATCTCGATGTTCTGGTTGAAGACACCGTTCCAATTCTCGTTGCTGTATTCGATGTAGATGCGGCGGTCGGTGGCGAAGGTGTCGCGCAGGACAGTGGCGAACTGATCGATGAAGCCATCGTTGGCGCGATGGGGGACGGTGATCCAAATATCGCTGCGCAGGCGATTGCCAAGCTCGGCGAGAATGCTGGCTGGAACGGGATGCCAGAACGCGTCGCTCGCGGTCGGATAGTCCGCGAAGGCCACCACCGGAGACGAGTTGGTTTCCATCCAGTCCATGTAGCGCAGCAAGCGGAACGGCGCGAGATTGGCGAGGAATCGGGGCTGAAAAAGCTGCTGGTCGGCGACGCCCGCCGCGGTGAACAGACGGCACTGCGCCCCGATGCTGCAGGGATTACCGGTGTCGCAGGCGCGGCGGTCATCGTTGGAACAGACCCCACCGGGCGGCAGCACGCGAATATTGCGCGGATGGTTGCCCGGCGTGATGGCGGTTAGCGTGAATCCGATGTTGTTGCCGCTGGAACTGGCGATGTTGAACACGATCTCGCCGGGTGCCGTGCTCACCACGCTACCGCCGTCGATGCGAAACGTGCCGGCGCCGTCGAAGCGCAGTGTGTAGTCGCCAGCGGCGAGGCGACCGGGGTTCGCACCGGCATGCAGCACGGTGCGGATTTCCTGCTGGGCAGCGGCATTGAGCGAAGTCGGATAGCCGTCCACATCTAACGCGAGCGTGGTTGGGCAGACGTTCGGCATATTGCAGTTCACATTGCCGCCAGGCTCGCGGCAATCAAAACAGGAGGCGCGCCCCGGAATCCAGTCGCGCCCAGATTTCATCAGATTGACGAAAGGAAACTCGTCGCTGAAATCGCTGACCTCAGTGAGGTTGGTGGCCAGTGGAGCCGCGGGATCGGTACCGGCCATCGCGGCATTCCCGCCGCACAGCGTCCAGCAAGCAAGCACTCCACCAACGAACACCAGACGAGCGCGGCGGCCACGGAAGAAGAACATGCGCGTACTCCATCTCAAGGACAGGAAATCGAATCCACCGTTCCAAGCAGGATACGCCGTGCTGCAGCTCGAACAATCGCCCCGTGAGACGTGTCGCGCACTCGGCATTAGCGGTTCTGACTCAGAGCCAGCGCACGTTGCCGAGAAGCGAATGGAGTCAAAGGGCAATACCGTTGACTCAGGCGGCCAATCCAGCAAACCGTCATTCCGGCGCAGGCCGGACTCCATGGTGGGATTGCGACACGACGCAAGTGGATTCCGGCGTTCGCCGGAATGACGAGCCTAAATGAACAGCGTTGAGCCAAAGGGTGCGTGGGCCCCAATCGCCCCTTCCCCACGCGAACTTTGGCCAGGGTGGGGAACAAACATTTCGTAGTCGCAATCACGCGGGATCATGTGTGCACTGCATGCCCGCCTTGACCACGTTGCTCCCACAGCGCTACACAGAGCACATGGCGCAATTTCCGAGCACGCAATGGAGCCTGATCCGGCGCAGTGGTGAAACGCCGTCGCAACGGCATATCGCGTTCGGGCAGCTCGCGCTGGTTTATCGCAACGCCATCCTTGCGTTCTTTCGTGCTCGACTCGCGGCGACCGATGCGGAGGACGCGACGCAGGCGTTCCTTGCTGCGAGCTACGAGCATGCTTGGTGGTCGCGCGCCGATGCGGAACTTGGCAGTTTTCGCGGCTTTCTGTTGATGCTGCTGCATCGCCATCTTGGTCATCTGCGCGGCACGCGCATCGAGCTGACGGGGGCCTGCGATGTGGCATCCCTGCTGGTGGATCCGCTGCCTTCAAGCGACCAACAGTTCGATACGCGATTCGCATTGGTGCTGACCGGTCGTGCTCTCGAGGTGCTGCGCTTGCACTACCGTGAGCGCGGACGCGGCACCATGTTCAAGCAGTTGCTGCCGCTACTCGCGTCCCCGCCCGAGCACGGCGAACTCAAACAGATTGCGCTGTCGATGCAGATGCCGGCGAACACACTGACGATCGAGCTTAAACGCCTCCGCGCGCGCCTGCGCGAGCAATTGCGCGCCGAGCTGATGGACCTCTGCGCCGATGAAGCGGCCTTTGCAACGGACTGGTCTGCGCTACAACGTGTGCTCGATGGGGGTGACTGAGCGCACTTCAAGCTGAGCATCGCTTGGAGCGGCAAGAGTTCACTTGGAAAGCCCCGTACATCCCGGCTTCCATTGCCGCTTCCGTCAATAGTCTGCTGTCACTTTTGGCCCACTCGGCGTATTGCTGAATACGAATCGAGGAGCAGTCCGCTTGAACACGCCGAGTATCGACCCGACCCGCAGCACCGCGAGCCCCTCCGACTCGATCCTGATGACGTTGGCGCGCGCGGCCATGGCCACCGGTGCCGACGCTGCCGAGGTCACGTGGCCGTCGCTTGATCTGAATGACCCCCGTCAGCGCGAATTCGGCGATTACGAATTGCTTGAGGAAATTGGGCGCGGTGGCATGGGCGTGGTGTATCGCGCGCGCCAGCGCAGCCTGGATCGCGATGTCGCGATCAAATTCATCGCCGCGGCTCTCGCCGACAGCTTTAACGTCGCCCGCTTTTTCGGCGAAGCGCGCGCCGCGGCGCGGCTGATGCACCCGAACATCGTGCCGGTGCACGAAGTGGGGTCGATCGATGGCGTGCACTACTTTTCGATGCCGCTGATCAAGGGGCGCACGCTTGCGCAGCTGCTCGACGCTGCGCCGATGCGGCCGGACCAAGCGGTCGCCTTGCTGCTGAAGCTGTGTGATGCGATCGACTACGCGCATCGTCTCGGCTTGCTGCATCTCGATCTAAAGCCTGCAAACGTGATGCTGGACGAGCGCGGTGAGCCGCTGGTCGCCGACTTCGGTCTGGCCCGGCACATGGACGCCAATGGCGGCGTCGATACCCAGGAAGTCTCGGGCACGCCGAGCTTCATGGCACCCGAACAGATCTTGATCAAACAATTCCGATTGACGCCGGCGACCGACATTTATGCGCTTGGCGCGGTGCTGTATCGCGCCTTGTCCGGCGTGTCGCCACACGGCGAAGGCAAGGCCGATGAACTGACGCAACGTGCCATTGCCGGGCGCGTGCGTCCGCTGCGCGAGTTGCTGCCAAAGTTGTCGCGCGATCTCGCCGCAGTGACGATGAAATGTCTGGAACTGCTGCCCAAGGATCGCTACACCAGCGTCGCCGCACTCGCTGACGACCTGCGCCGTATCCGTGAGCAGCAGCCAGTGACCGCGCGCCGGCCGGGCCTTTTGGAACGTTTGCGGCGCTGGGGAGAAAAGCCGGAAGCCGCCGTGCTGGCGCTTCTGATTGCAACCCTCCTTGCGGTAGGCAAAGGTACATACAAGGCGCAACAAGCAGAAGCGCAAGCAAGGATGGCCAGAGCGGAGGCGATTGACGAACGCGACCGCGCAAAAATCGCGGGCGAGATCGGTGCCCACCTCTACAGTTACGCAGGGAAAGACGACAAGCGCGCGGAAGACCTGCTCATCTGGTTGCGCAATCGTCTGCCCGGGGACGAAGAGCGCCAGGCCGACGCGCTGACCGCATTCGTCGCCTCAGTCGACGCCGGAAATCGCGGCAGCCTCGATGACCTGCTGTTTGGTATCAGCCAAGTGCTCGGTGGCGATTACCGTCAGGAGATGATCCGTTCGTTGCAAGCAAGTACCGATTCCAAAAGCCATCTTTATGCCGCGTTGTTGGCGTGGCAAGACGATCACGAATTATCCGAGCCGAAGACCTTTGCCTCGTCACTGGAAGCGGCCATCGATGCACATCCCGAGGATCCGCTGACCTGGCAGATCGCGGCTGTCTACTGTCCGGGCCCGGAAGGACACGCACGCTGCCTGCACCCGAACGCTGCGGAAAATCTGACCCGACTGGACCCGGAGAATATGTATTCCTGGCTCTTGCTGACGATCACCGCGAGCGACCGCGAGCCTGCCCTGGCCGCGCTTCATGAGGCCGCCAAGCGGACCAAGCTCGACGACTACTTTGGCGCAACCGTTGCCGCCTATGCCAAGGCGGTGGAAACCGCCGACGTCGAAGCACCTGCGTTGATTGCGCGCCCCGCGCAGTTGCTTGCACCGAACGAAGCGCCGGGGCCCAGTATCGCCTTGACGGAGGCTTACTCCACGCCGTTTGGCAACTGGCAAATGCTGATCGGGTACTGCGGCGTGCGACCGGGGGTAGCCACCGTCACCGACCCGCAGCTTCTCGCCGACTGCCGTGCGATCGGCGAGCGAATGGTGCAATCGGAGGGCAGCATCCTCACCCAGATGATTGGTGTGGCCCTGGTGCGACACCTCGCCAAAGGGTCGCCGGCTGCGGAAGTCGCGATCCGCAAACGCCAGCTGTACCAATATCTTTTGACCACCGACGCCCAGCTGACCTCGAGCCAGCGCGCGATCTACTCCTCAGCGCGCTATCTGCAGGACATGACCACCATTGGCGAGATGGGTGCGTGGCAACGCCGCAACAAGGCCTTGGGTCTACCCGATCAACCGCCGACAGGTTGGCAGCCGGATGATCCTTACTCGTCGCTGTCAGTACGCGAACGCATCGACGACCTGATCGCCCTCAATCTCGCGGCCGAAGCCTTGGTCGCCCAAGGCAACTACGCCGACGCCATTGCGTCGCTGGTGGCGATCGAAGCGCCGACGCGCAAATATCTCAATGGCGCGAATGCGTGGCGTTTGCCGAGGCACCTGTTGGTGCTCGGCAAAGCCCGCCTGGCGCTAGGAGATTACGCCGCAGCGAAAGCCCATCTTTCGGAGGCGTGGGAAATTGTCCAGAGCTATCCGCCCGGCACGCAGGATTCCCGCGACTGCGCCAAGGCCATCGCTGATCTGTATTCCGCATGGAGTGCGGTCGAACCGGGCAACGGGTTTGACGCGAAAGCCGTCGAGTGGCAACAGAAATTGGCCTCGCTTGAGGCGGCAAACGATCACTGAGCGGCGACGTGAAGTTCGGTTCGGGAAGTCGATCAGACCGGAGGCACGGAGAGCTGCACACTCGGGGTCATGCACACTCGCACTGACCTGACCCCGCAGTTCCGTGACGCCGTATATCCGTTGCCCCCGTATTTCCGCGTCGAATTTGGCGACGCGCAAGTTGCCGGGCGCTTCAGCCAAGGCCAAATTGGAAGTGATGGTGACCTAGCCCGGACTTTTCATGAATTCACGTGATGATCGCGCAGGATATTGATTGCACAAGGGATTCTCTGAAGGAGTGTCGTGTCGGGCCATACGGCCGAACGAGCGCAGCGAAGGCGCAGCACGCGCAGCGGGCGTTGCCGCGCAGCGGCCGACTGAAGAGAATTCCTTGTGCGCTCAATAGACAAGCGAGGGCGCGTGCGATTCATGAAAAGTCCGGGCTAGCTCTGGGTGCGTCGAGGACGAAACCGGCGCGCTCGTGGACGTATGCTGTCTGCATGAAGCCACGGCACGCGGATGAACCAGTGGACGCACCAGTCGACGATGCGACACCGAAATCGACATTCCCCTGGGGTCGAATTCTCGCCGAGGGCGCGGTTATCGTCGCATCCATCCTACTGGCCTTCGCCATCGATGCGTGGTCTGCCGAACGCGCAGAGCGCCAGCAGGAACAAGTACATCTGCAACGGCTCAGCGCGGATTTGGCTGCTATGCGCGCACACCTGCAGGAAACCAACCAAGACGGTGCCGAGATCGTCCGCGAGTTGACCGAACTTGCCGGACAAGTCGCCGGTGTTCGCGCGGACCGCGACAAAGCCATTGCCTTGGGCCGTCGCATCGCGCCGCGTTTGGTTAGCTTCGAGTTGTCCATGCCACAGCTGCCCACCTATACGGAAATGCTTTCCACCGGATCGCTGTCACTGCTGACCAGCCAGGATGTGCTGGCCGCCCTGGCCCGCTTCCAGGTTGCTGCGGGCGGCACCGCCGCGTGGAACCGATGGGCCGAACAGGAAACCGTCACCACCATGCAACCCTACGTGTTGCAGAACATGCCCTACCAACCCAAGCACGGATCGGCGCTGACCAGCGCCGACGAATCGCGCGAATCGATCTCGTGGACCGACGACCCACGGTTTTGGACCGTGGTCGCCATGCGCTTGGAAACCGACCAAGGGATGATCGCGAATCGCAATCGGTTGCTGAAGTCGGTGGATGAGTTGGACGCGGCGATTGCGAAGGCGCGCAACTAGCCGGTGCAGTCAGCCGGTGGGGTCAGGTCTAACTTCATAGCAACCGCAGAAGGTTTCCTGCGATTGGAGCTGCAATTGAAATCGCCGGCGCACTCGTTGTGGCTGGGGTAGCCTGAACTTGATCGACGTCAAGGCCACGCGGTCGATCTGCGCCTAGTCTGCTCAGCATGATCGCTCCGCCTCCCTTTGATGCCGAACTGCTGCGCCGTTACGACCGGCCCGGTCCGCGCTATACCTCGTATCCGACGGCGCCGCAGTTTCACTCAGGCTTCGCCGAGACAGCCTTTCGACAGGCTGCCAATCTCAGCAATGACGACCCGATACCGCGGCGCTTGTCGCTGTATGTGCATGTGCCGTTCTGCTTCAGCCCATGTTTTTATTGCGGCTGCAATCGCGTGATCACCCGCGACGCCACGCGGGCCGAACCGTATCTTTCGCGGCTGTTGCGCGAAGCTTCGATGCTTGGCCCGCTGTTTGATCGCGACCGCGAGGTGATGCAGCTGCATCTGGGCGGCGGAACCCCTAACTTCTTCGCCCCCGGCCAGCTCGGCGAATTGCTCGACGCGCTCAGTTGCCACTTTCATTTCAGCGCCAGTCTGACGCGCGATTTCTCCATCGAGATCGATCCGCGGCGGATCAATGCCGGCGATATTGAGGCGCTCGCCTTCATGGGTTTCAACCGGGCCAGCCTCGGCGTGCAGGACTTCGATCCTGTCGTGCAAGCGGCGGTGAACCGCATCCAGAGTGTCGAGCAAACCCGGGACGTAATCGACGCCTGCCGCAAGCATGGTTTCCGCTCGGTCAACGTGGACCTGATCTATGGCCTGCCGCTGCAGACTCGTGAAGGATTCGGCCGAACTCTGGACACAGTCATCGAGAGCCGCCCCGACCGCTTGGCGGTCTACAGCTACGCGCACATGCCGCAGCTGTTCCGACCGCAGCAGCGAATCGTTGAGGCCGATTTGCCTAGCGCTGAGGACAAACTGGGCCTGCTGCAGCTAGCGATTGAAAAGCTGACGGCCGCGGGTTACCGCTACATCGGCATGGACCATTTCGCCCTGCCTGATGACGAGCTGTCCTTGGCGCAGGACGCTGGAAAGCTGCACCGCAATTTCATGGGTTACACGACGCACGCCGACTGTGACTTGATCGGCTTGGGTGTGAGTTCGATCAGCCACATTGGCGACACTTACAGCCAGAATCCGCGCGACTTGCCCAGTTGGGAAATTGCCATCGATCACGGTCACTTGCCGACGTGGCGCGGCATGTCGCTTGACGCCGACGACCTGCTGCGGGCCGATCTGATCCAGCAATTGATGTGTCATGGCGAAGTCGACTTCGCGACGCTGGAGCAGCGCCACGAGATCGAATTCGAGAGCTACTTCGACGATGCGCTGACCCGGCTCATGCCGCTGCAAGCAGACGGCTTGATCGAGCGCTTGCCACGGGCGTTGCGGGTGACATCGCGCGGCCGGCTGTTGCTACGTATCATCGCGGCATGTTTCGACCGCTATCTCCAGCAACCTCACGCCGAGCCGACCCGTTTCTCCAAGGTCATCTGAGCCCGCCGCCGGGATGTTGGTTGTGAACTTGAGTTCGCGTCGTCGATCAATGCCTTCCCCGGCTGCTGCCGACGATGGCGATCAACTGCACTTCTGCACCACCTGCGCGTTTTCCGATGCTTGTTTGTCGCAAGGCTATGACAAATCCGCGCTGCTGGATTTGCACGTGTTGGTTGAGCACATCGGCCCCTTCCACGAAGGCGAACACATCTTTCGCGAGGGCGATCACTTCAACGCGATCGCGGCGGTGCGCGTTGGCACCGTGAAAACCTACGTGCTGGATGCCAGCGGCCACCAGCAGGTGCTGGGCTTTCACCTGCCCGGTGAAATCATTGGCTTGAGTGCCATCAGCCAGTCGCGATACCCCTGCAACGCGGTGGCACTGGATACGGTCATGTTGTGCCGATTCTCGTTCCCGAAGATGGCACTGCTGGCCACCCGCATGCCGGGTCTGCAAGCACAGCTGTTTCGCCTGCTCAGCGAAGACATCGGAAAGGCTGCGTTGCTGGCGGGCGATTTTAGTGCCGACGAGCGCATGGCGGCGTTTTTGGTGGCCTTGTCCCGACGTTATGCGCGACGCGGCTTCTCGGCCACGCGGCTGCACCTGACCATGACCCGCACCGATATCGCCAACTACCTGCGGCTGGCACCAGAAACCGTCAGCCGAGTGCTGAAGCGTCTGCAAAGCGAGGGGCTGATACGCGTGGATCGACGCGAGCTTGAGTTAATCAACCCAATTGCCATCGAGGCACTCGCCAAGTCGGTGCTAAGAAGCTAAGGCGAGCCCGCCTGTTTTTGAAATATACGCGATGAAATATGCGCGCCAACTTGATTTGAGTCAGGGTCAGGCGGAGAGATAGCGAACAGCATGACGACATCCTGAGTCGGAGCGTTGTCATGAGCAGCACACGCAAACTATGGACCGCGCTCGCGGTCTTGCTGGTGATTTCTTTTTCCGTGCTGCTGTGGGTGGGCGGCGAGATCCACCGCGAGATGCCACCCGTTCCCGAACAGGTGATTTCCGAATCGGGCGATGTGGTGTTCACGCGCGCTGATATCGAGACCGGCCGCCAAGTCTGGCAGTCCATTGGCGGTCACCAGCTGGGTTCGATCTGGGGCCATGGCAGTTATGTCGCGCCTGACTGGACGGCCGACTGGCTGCATCGCGAGGCCGTTGACGTGCTCGATCAATGGGCCCGTCGCGATCACGCGTCACCGACCTATGCAGCGCTCGACGCTGCCACCCAGGCGGCGCTGGCAGTGCGACTGCAACAGGAAGTACGCGTGAATACGTATGACGCAGCCTCGGGCGAGGTCAGCATCAGCGATCACCGCGCCATCGCCATCGCCAATGTCTCCGCGCACTACCAAAGTTTGTTCAGCAACGACCCGACGACGGCGGTGCTGCGCGAAAACTATGCGATGAAGAACAACACCGTGCCCGATGCCGAGCATCGCCGCGCGATGACCGCGTTCTACTGGTGGAGCGCGTGGTCAGCGGTTACCCAGCGTCCCGGCAAGGCGATCACCTACACCAATAACTGGCCGCATGAGCCGCTGGTGGGCAACACCCCGCCGTCCAACCTGTTCATGTGGACAGTTTTCAGCGTGCTGTTCCTGATCGCCGGAATTGCCCTGCTGGGCTGGCACTACGCGGTCACCCACGGTCGCGAAGAGGCACCGTTGAAGTTGCCGGCTACCGATCCGTTGGCCGCGGTGGTGGTGACGCCATCCATGAAGGCCACCGCCAAATACTTCTGGGTCGTGATGGCGCTGTTTTTGGTGCAGATTCTGCTGGGCGCGATCACCGCGCACTATCAGGTAGAAGGCCAGGAGGCCTATGGGTTTGCTCTCGCCAACTACCTGCCGTACTCGTTGACGCGAACGTGGCACACCCAGCTCGCGGTGCTGTGGATCGCCACCGCGTGGCTGGGCATGGGCCTGTATATCGGGCCTGCCATTTCCGGCCACGAGCCCAAATTCCAAGCACTGGGCGTACACGTTTTGTGGGTGTGTCTCATCATCATCGTGGTCGGCTCATTCGTCGGCCAGTGGTTTGCAGTGATGCAGAAGCTGGGGCTGGCGCACAACTTCTGGTGGGGCCACCAAGGCTGGGAATATGTCGACATGGGCCGCTTCTGGCAGTGGTTTCTGTTCCTTGGCCTCGGCATCTGGCTGACGCTGGTGGGGCGTTGCTTGGTACCAGCGATTCGTCAGGGCGGCGAGTCCAAATCGATCACCACGTTGCTGTTCCTGTCCACCATCGCAATCGGCCTGTTCTACGGTGCCGGCCTGATGTGGGGTGAGCACACTCATCTGTCGATGGTCGAGTACTGGCGCTGGTGGGTGGTGCACCTGTGGGTGGAGGGCTTCTTCGAGGTCTTCGCCGTCGCGGTGGTCGCTTTCCTGTTCACCAAGCTCGGTCTGATCAAGGTCAGCACGGGCACGATGGCCACGCTGTTCGCGACCATCGTGTTCATGGCCGGCGGCGTGCTTGGCACACTGCACCATCTGTACTTCACCGGCACACCGGTGGCAGTGATCGCGCTGGGCGCTTCGTTCTCGGCGCTGGAAGTGGTGCCGTTGGCCTACGTCGGCTTCGAGGCGTACCACACCTTCAAGCTGGGCCACGCCACGCCCTGGATGCAACGCTACAAGTGGCCGATCCTGTTCTTCGTCGCGGTGGCGTTCTGGAATCTGGTCGGTGCTGGCTTGTTCGGTTTCCTGATCAATCCACCACTGCCGCTGTACTACATGCAGGGCCTGAATCTGACCCCGCTGCATGGCCACACCGCCTTGTTTGGCGTGTACGGCATGCTCGGCATCGGCCTGATGCTGTTCTGCCTGCGCGGCTTGAAGCCAAACGCGATCTGGCCGGAAGCACCGCTACGCACCGCGTTCTGGTCGCTCAACCTTGGGCTGGTCGGAATGGCCCTGCTGACCTTGCTGCCGATCGGCATCCTGCAACTTAACGCGGCGATCAACGAAGGCTACTGGTACGCGCGCTCGGCCGATTTCATGCAGCAGCCCTTGATCGAGATGCTGGTGTGGATGCGGGTTCCCGGCGACACCATTTTCAGTATCGGTGCGCTATCGCTGGCTTGGTTTGTGGCAAGGCTGTGGATCGCTCCTTACAAGTCGCTGGCCCAGGTCGAAGCAGCGCCCGAGATTACGCTCGAAGTGCCGGTCACGACCTAACAGGCTGGCGGACATAGGTCGGCAAAAGAAGGGCCGCAAACGCGGCCCTTTTTTTAGGCCATTGCATCGAGACTTCTGTCAGATTCGCCATGGGTTGATGGAGGCTTTAGTTGATGAGGGCTTTGGTTGATGAGGGTCAAGGCGGAGCTGAGCAACACGGCCCAGCATGTGCAGATGGACAACTCAATTGCGCAGCGCTCATCTCTGCTCACCGCCATCGCCGCCGCGCCACATCGGTTGCTGTTTTTCATCGGTGCCGCCAACGTGCTGGCCGCCATGGTGTGGTGGACAGTGTGGCTTGCCGGCGGGATGCCGGCACCCTCAGTACCCGCAGGCTGGATGCATGGATTCATCATGCAATACCAAGTGTTGCCGGCCTTCATCTTCGGCTTCCTGTTGACCGTCTTCCCGCGCTGGATGGGGCAAACCGAGGCCAGCCGTTGGCACTATTTGCCCGTGGGTTTGGGGTTGGTATTGGGACAGGTGCTGACGCTGGCCGGACTGATCTCGAGTTCGGCGATGTTGCTGCACATCGGGGTGGTGAACACGCTGGCGGGCTGGATCGCCGCGATGGTGGTGCTGGCCGGTTGGCTGCTGCGCGACCGCAGCACTAACTGGCACGCGGTTTCCTGCTTCGCGGCGCTGCTGATGGGCCTGATGGGCCTGCTCGCTTTCGTCGTATTCCTGCACACAGCCAATCCTCGGCTTGCGTTTGCAATGCTCAAGTTCGGCAGCTTCGGGCTGCTGGTTCCGGTCTACGCCACGGTGGCGCACCGGATGTTTCCGTTCTTTGCTGGCAACGTGATTGCGGGCTACACGCCGTGGCGGCCGATGGCTTGGTTGGCCGCGCTGTGGCCGCTGTGCCTCGCCCATCTGGCTTTGGAGTTGTCGCACCTGCACCAGTGGCTGTGGTTGGTGGACGCGCCACTGCTGGCCTTGACCGGCTACGCGCTGTGGCGCTGGTGGCCGCGCGGCCCCATGCCGCCGCTGCTGCGCGTGTTGTTCGTTGGATTCGCTTGGCTGCCGATCGCGATGGCGCTTTACCTCGGGCAGAGCCTTTGGTTCGCTTACAGCGGCGAGTTCGCGCTAGGTCGGGCACCGGTGCACGCCCTGTCGGTGGGCTTTTTCGGCAGCCTGTTGGTGGCGATGGTGACCCGGGTGACGCAAGGCCACTCAGGTCGACCGCTAGTGCTGGGACGTATCGCCGCAGTGACCTTCATTGGTATGCAGGCAGTCGCCGTGCTGCGGGTGGGTGCCGAGCTCATGCCCAACCCGGCGCCTTGGATGCTGGCAGCAAGCGCAGGCTGGCTGGCGGTGTTCACACCGTGGGTGCTGCGCTCGTTGTGGATCTACGCCACACCGCGCGCTGACGGCAAGCCGGGCTGACAGCGCAAGCCGATGATCGAGTTCTACCTGCAGATCAAGTTCGTGCACGTGGCTTCGGTGGTCGCCAGCGGCCTGCTGTTCGCCCTGCGCGGCGCGGCCGTGCTGGCCGGTGCGCGCTGGGCGATGGCAGCGCCGCTGCGCTATCTCAGCTACACCATTGACACGGTGTTGCTGACGGCAGCGATGATGCTGCTCACGGTACTCAAGCTCAATCCCTTCGTTGTGCCTTGGCTATCGGTGAAGCTGGCGCTGCTGGTGGTGTATGTCGTGTTGGGCAGCCTCGCGTTGAAGCGGGCGCGCAGCCGACGCGGTCAGGCCATCTGCTACGCGGCCGCGCTTGCGGTCTACGTCTTCATGGCCTTTGTCGCGCGTACCCGCCACCCGCTGGGGTTGCTGCAGGGGCTGACGGGTTGAGCAGACATCGCTCGCGTCACTAGCTCCACTCGACCTGAAGCCACGCCTTGCTGGTGTCGCGTGCGGGCGTGAGCGGCGGCATTTGTGCCTCAGCAGGTCGCGCTTAGATTGCCAAGACTCTAGCCCTGACCCCGCATGCCCCTGACCCCGCGTGCACTACAACGAACTGGTCAGAGATGGCCTGACAATTCCTGCTATGTTTTCCGCCGCAGACTTTCCGTCTGCTGCGGCGTCTCGCAACTCTGCGGCGAACCCATCAACGCAACCTCTATGGCTGCAGCTCACCACCACAGCAGCGGCTTGGACGTCGTCGCTGGTCAAGTTTCTCGCGACGAATGCGTGAATCGTTTGCCGCTCTCGGCACTGAACTGACCAGGATCCCGAATTGAATGGATAAGCAGTCGCTCAGCGAGGCGGACATCCGCACCAAGTTCATCACGCCGGCCATTGTCGGGGCCGACGGCGGCAACTGGAACGTGATGACGCAGGTGCGCGAAGAGTGCTACTTCACCAAGGGTCGCGTGATTGTTCGTGGCAAGACGGTCAGGCGCGGCGAGGCCAGGAAGGCCGACTACATCCTCTACCTCAAGCCCAACCTGCCGATAGCGGTCGTCGAAGCCAAAGACAACACACACAGCGTTGGCGCGGGTATGCAACAGGCGCTGGAGTACGCCGAAATTCTCGACTTGCCGTTTGCTTACAGCTCCAATGGTGACGGCTTTCTTGAACACGACCGAACGGGCGGCTCGGCTACGGTGGAGCGGGAGCTTCCGCTCGACCAGTTCCCGACGCCCGACGCGCTTTGGGCGCGTTACAGCCAAGCCAGGGGCTACACCCCCGCGCAACAGGCAATAGCCACGCAGGACTATTACGACGACGGCTCCCGCAAGACGCCGCGCTACTACCAGCTGATCGCCATCAATCGCACGATCGAGGCAATTGCGCGCGGCGAGAATCGCCTGCTGCTGGTGATGGCCACCGGCACCGGCAAGACCTACACCGCCTTCCAGATCATCTGGCGGCTTTGGAAGTACGGTGCCAAGAAGCGAATCCTGTTTCTGGTCGACCGCAACATCCTGGCTGACCAAACCAAGACCAACGACTTCAAGCCCTTTGGTCAGGCCATGACCAAGATCACCAACCGCACGGTCGACAAGGCCTTCGAGATCTACCTGTCGCTTTACCAGGCCGTCACCGGCAGCGACGACGAACAGAACATCTACAAGCAATTCTCAGCGGATTTTTTCGATCTGGTCATCATCGATGAGTGCCATCGGGGAAGTGCCGCCGAAGATGCGAATTGGCGCAAGGTGCTGGAGTACTTCTCCTCGGCCACGCAGATCGGCATGACGGCGACACCGAAGGAAACCAAGGATGCTTCCAACATCGAATATTTTGGCGATCCGATCTACACCTACTCGCTGAAACAGGGCATCGAAGACGGCTTTCTGGCGCCCTACAAAGTGGTGCGCATCGGCATCGACAGGGATTTGGACGGCTGGCGCCCAGAGAAAGGAAAGACCGACAAGTACGGCCAGGTCATCGAGGATCGGGAATACAACGAGACCGATATTGATCGCACCTTGATTCTGGAACGGCGCACCGAACTGGTCGCCGCAAAAATCACCCAGTTCCTCAAGGCCACGGATCGGTTCGCCAAGACGATTGTCTTCTGCGAAAACATCGATCATGCCGAACGCATGCGCCAGGCGCTGGTCAACGCCAATGCCGATCTCGCGGCGGCCAATAGCCGCTACGTGATGCGCATCACCGGTGACAACGATGAAGGTAAGGCGCAGCTCGACAACTTCATCGACCCCGAGTCCACCTTTCCGGTCATCGCCACCACCTCGCAACTGATGTCCACCGGCGTCGACGCGCAAACCTGCCGACTCATCGTGCTCGACAAGCGAATTCAGTCGATGACCGAGTTCAAGCAGATCATCGGCCGCGGTACGCGTATCAACGAGGACTACAACAAGTTCTTTTTCACCATCATGGACTTCAAGCGGGCGACCGCCCTGTTCGCCGATCCAGATTTCGATGGCGATCCGGTGCAGATCTACGAGCCAGGCCCGAATCAAACGCCTGTGCCACCCGACGAGGCGACAGCTTCAGAGCCCACGGCGGGCGGCGAGTTCGCTGATCCGAACGGGGACGGGCAACCGACGCATATCCGACGTCATGGACGACAACGACGGCACCCGCGTTTCGCAGCGCTTCGACCACTTGCTTGCGACCGAGACTGCGGTCGACGAAGAAAACCAGAGGATCGGCTTCGGCCCTACGCGGCACGCGCCGGAATGCTCCGCAGGATGTCCTCGATCACTGGCACGTCCAGCGCGTAGTCCTCAGCCAGTGAGGCCACCGACTCGCCCGCGTGGAAACGGTCGATGATGACTTCAGTGCGGATGCCGCGTCCGTCCAACACCGGCCGTCCAAAGCCACGCTGCGGATCGATGACCACCGCCGCCAACGCGTCGGGCGCATCGGCGCGCCGCGGCAGATGCAGCTTGAACGGCACACCGGAGGCGTCGCGCTCAACCAGCTTCAGGTAACGCTGGATGACGTCCTTCATCGCGATCTGGCCGTCGCGCGAAATGTTCAGGAGTTCGCCGTACTTTTCGACGAATAGATCGATGCCGTTGGTCTGGAACTGATGGTCGGCAAGAGGGTGATCACTGGGATGGCGCTTGTGCAGGTAGTCGACCGCGCCACGAACCTGCTTCATCGCCACGCGGTGCTTCTTGCGGATGGCGGCCAGCACCAGCAACTCAATCAGATTGATGAAGGACAGCCTGCGTCCACCGGAATCGGCTGTCGCGATGACTGGTTGGAAGCGGCGCGATTCACCATTGACTCGATAGCGCTGACCGAACGCCCAAGCACGCACCGTCGACGCCGGTAGGCGCAGGTAACGGGCGGCTTCGGCGGCGGTGTAGACCGGCCTCCGGCGCAGGTCTTGGATGTGCTTGCGGTTCATGTGGCGGCACCTTCTAACTCAGCATGAGTATAGCGACGGGAGCGCTCAGACATGCGGGCCGCCGGTC
>JANNWF010000334.1:0-11325 GCA_031408455.1 Pseudoxanthomonas sp.
GAATCAGAGAGCAGCACCTTGAGTCGGTGTGCGCAGCCGTTGAAGTCGCGCACGCTCGTGGATATCGGCCACCGAGAAGATGAGTGCATGGCATTGAGTCGGGCCGCTTTTCAGCTCGGCTGGGCTATCCTCCCGCCACGTTGGTCGACCAGGGCGATAGGACGCTGCATGGGCAATCCATTGACGAGGGAGAAGGTGCTTGCGCTGGCACCTGATGACGCCTCGGCGCGCGCAGCATCGGGATTGTTGGCGGACAGTCAATGGCTGTCGCTGGGTGCTGACGAAGAAGCCGCTTGGGGCGAGTGCAAAGGCAGTGGTGCCAAGCCCTACCAGACGCAAGTGGAGCTGGCTGCATTAGTTTCTCGCTGCTCCTGTCCGAGCCGCAAGTTTCCTTGCAAACATGGTTTGGCACTGTTGTTGCTGCATGCACAGGGCAACCCAAGATTCGGAGTTTCGTCCCGGCCAGATTGGCTCAACGAATGGGTGAGCGCGCGCAAGGAAAAGACGGTCAAGAAAGAGCAGGCGGCCGCTGAGAAGCCTGCGGTTGATCCAACGGCAAGCGCCGCCGCTGCTGCCAAGCGTGAGGCCGCGCGTTGGCAGCGGATTGAGGCAGGCGCGCAGGATTTGCAGCGCTGGATCGCTGATCAATTCCGTCGCGGACTTGGCAAGGCAATTGGCGATCTTGACAAGGAGGGGCGGGCGTTGGCCGCGCGCATGGTGGACGCACAGGCCCCCGGCCTTAGCCTGCAGCTGTTGACCGCAATCGAATCGATCAATGGCGAACGTGGCAATCACGAGGAGTTGATCGAGCGGCTGGGTTTGCTGCAAGTGCTCGCCACCGGAGTTCGCCAGCGCCACACGCTTTCGGCGGCGAGAATGGCCGACATGCGAACTGCAATTGGCTGGCCACATGATCGCGATGAAGTGCTCGCGAGCGGTGCGGCAGTCGATGATGTCTGGCAGGTGATCGGGCAGTGCATCGCCACCGATGATGAGCGGCTCAGCGAGCGGCGAGTCTGGCTCATGGGACTCACCAGCAGTCGCCAAGCCTTGCTGCTCGACTTTGCCTTCAAAGGCAAAGGTTGGGACAGTGTGTGGATGACCGGCGAGACCTATCGCGCGAGTCTTGCGTTCTATCCCGGCAGCGTGCCGTTGCGCGCGATTGCAACGGGTCAAGTGCCGGCCAGCCAAGCCGCCGTTGGCCCAAAAGCTCGGCCGCAGATTTCGTCGCAGTCAGCCGTGGACGGTGCTTCGCATCGGTTCGCGCAAAACCCGTGGTTGCCACGGGTGCCGGTGCAGTTGGACCCGGCCACACCACGACGTGTGGCTGAGCGTTGGCTGCTGCATAACGAAGCGGGTAACTGGCCGCTGAGTGTGTCCAACGCATCGGCGTGGTCGCTGCTCGCGCATAGCGGTGGCCATCCGCTGCGCGTGATGGGCGAATGGGATGGACGCATGCTGCGGCCGCTGTCGGCATGCCAACCAGACGAGTCGCGGCCGAGCTGGACGCTGGAATCTTCAGGTGCCGCGGCATGAGCACGCCTTGGCTGAGCCAAGCCTTGGTGGGTGTCACCGATACTGCCAGCCTGCCGTCCGAAGGCGAGTTGGGCGTATTTCTGGCCAAGCTCGTGTTGGCGGGCGATGACGCAGCGCTGACCTTCAGCAACGCGATGGGCGCACTGGCGAGTTGCAAATTGGCGGCGGTTGTCCTGGTGGAGCCCATCGAACAGTTGCCCGCTCCTGCGTTGCCCGACCTTCACGTGCTGGCTGACACGCATCCTTGGACGGAGTGGTTGGACGCGACTTTCGCGCAAGGTCCGCTGCGCCTGCAATACGAAGCGTGTTCGCGAGTCGCGGCGATGCAAGCGAGTTTGCCGACTTGTGTCTTGGCGGAGGCTCTGGATGGCGGTAAGCGCAGTCGAGCGCTGCGGGCGGAGCTGTTGGCGGTCATCGGAAAGCGTGGACATTGGCTGGCCCAATTCAACTCCGATTGGTCGTATGTGGGCGCAGGTGTTGACGACATGGACGAAGCAAGCGATCAGCAGCTTTGGGAGCAAGGCAACTTGGCGCAGCGGGTGGCCTCTCTCAGTCGACTTCGCCGGCGCGATCCAGCCACTGCGCGCGAGCGCTTGCGTGCGCAATTGAGCGAGCTTCCGGCCAAAGAGCGTTTGGAGCTGGTCAACGTGCTGGAGCACGGCCTTGGCGCAGACGACGAAGCCGTGCTTGAGCCGCTGCTGAAGGATCGCAGCCGCGACGTTCGCTACCGCGCGGCACGCTTGTTGGCGCTGCTGCCGCAATCGGCGCAGGCGCAGCGTCTCACCGGCTGGCTGGCTCAGTTGCTTACTATCAAACGAAGCTTACTGAGCAAGAGTTGGGAATGCGACGCGCCCTTGACCGCTGATCCTGTCTGGGCAACGGCCGCAATCGATGCGAGTCGGCCAACGCACGAATCCTTGGGCGAGCGCGCGTGGTGGCTGTATCAAATCGTCCGCCAGGTCGCCCTGCCGTGGTGGGAAACTCATACCGGCATGCGCCCCGATGCCTTGCTTGCTTGGGCCAGCAAGAGCGACTGGAAGGCCGCGCTTTACCGGGCTTGGAGTGAGCGAGTCGGCCCCAATGACGGCGCTTGGATCGAAGCCATGCTGGCCACAAATGCCGCTGAGTTCGCGTCGTCGAGGTCGGCATTGCTGGCCATGTTGCCGGTTGCACAACGCGAGAAACACTGGCCACCTTCCCTCAACGAATTGCGCAAGACTGGCGCACTGAATGATGTGACCGCCGCCTGTGCCTTGGGCGAAACGCTATCGCTGCAATTCTCGCGGGCCTTGATCGACGACCTGCACGTTTGCCTGTCCGCCGACACGCTGCGACACGACTATGCCTTGCGGGCGCAGGTGCTCGAGCTTGCCACCTGTCTGCATCTCGATAGCTTGGTGAATTGGAAAGCCCCTGCGCGGCCGAGCGATGAAACCCCGGCCATGGCGGAATGCCTGCGCGAATTCGAGCGTATCGTCGCCACGCGACAGACGCTGCACTCTCGACCCCTCTGAAGCAACCAACTTGACACGTCTGGAGCCGCAATGAGCACTGCCGTACTGCGCCAACATGCTGAACAGCAATTCGCCGAAGAACTCGCCGAACTCAAGCGCTGTGACACTCGCCAACGACCGGGCAACTGGCAGTTGTCGCCATGGGCCGTGGTCACCTATTTGATCGGTGGTCGTTTGGACAATGGCTTTGAGGTCAGCGCCAAGTACATCGGCAATCGGCGGTTGATGGAGATCGCGGTGGCCACCCTTGCCACGGATCGCGCCTTGTTGTTGTTTGGTGTGCCCGGCACCGCCAAATCGTGGGTCTCGGAACATCTTGCCGCGGCCATCAGTGGCGACTCGACCCTGGTCGTGCAGGGCACCGCTGGCACCAGTGAGGAACAGCTCCGCTACGGCTGGAACTACGCAGAATTGCTGGCCAACGGGCCTAGCGAAAAAGCGCTGGTCGCCAGTCCCATGATGAATGCGATGCGTTTGGGCAAGGTGGCCCGTATCGAAGAACTCACGCGCATTCCTGCCGATGTGCAGGACGCGTTGATCTCGGTGTTGTCTGAGAAGACCTTGCCGATTCCCGAATTGGGTGCCGAGGTACAGGCAACGCGTGGCTTCAGCGTGATCGCGACGGCAAACAACCGCGACAAGGGGGTCAACGAACTCTCCAGCGCGCTGAAGCGTCGCTTCAATACGGTGATCCTGCCGGTGCCGGCGAGCGAGGCCGAGGAAGTCGCGATCGTGGTGAAGCGCGTCGCCGAATTGGGACGCTCGCTGGAACTGCCCGCTGAGCCTCCGGCCCTCAAGGAGGTCACCCGCATCGTTCGCATTTTCCGTGAATTGCGCAACGGCCAGACTGACGATGGCAAGGCCAAATTGAAGTCGCCAAGCGCGACCTTGTCGCCCGCAGAAGCGATCTCGGTCATCAACAACGGCATGGCACTGGCGGGCCACTTTGGTGACGGCGTATTACGCGCGGCGGACATGGCCTCGGGCATGCTCGGCGCGGTGGTGAAAGACCCGCTGCAAGATCAGATCGTGTGGAATGAATACTTGGAGACGGTGATCAAGGAGCGCGCCGATTGGAAGGACTTGTATCGCGCGTTCCGCGAGCACGCGTGAGGCGCGGCGATGTCCGCCGATATCAGGTTCTATGGCATTCGCCACCACGGTCCGGGCTGCGCGCGCAGCCTGCTGCAAGCGCTGGTCGCGCAGCCGCCGGATTGTCTGGTGATCGAAGCACCGGCCGGCTGCGAAGCCTTGCTCACGCATTTTTCCGCGACCGATCTGGTGCCGCCGGTGGCCTTGTTATCGCATAGCGTCGACGACCCAACGCTGGCGGTATTCCATCCCTACGCCGAGTTTTCACCCGAGTGGCAGGCCTTGCGATGGGCGAGCGAGGCGAACGTCCCAGTGCGGTTCATGGACGTGCCTGCCGGTGTCAGTTTGGCTTGGCAGAGGCAGGCGAATTTGCCCGCCGCTGGTGCAGTCGACGCGCCTGCGATAACGGTTGCTCATGAAGCTGCCATCGAAATCGACAACCAACCCAACTCCACACCTGTCGACGCGCCTGAAACACCCAGCGATCCATTGGATTGGTTGGCACACGCGGCTGGCTTTGGCGATGGCGAAAGCTGGTGGAATCACTTGGTCGAAGAGCGCAGCGACGCCGAAGGACTGTTCGAAGCGATCGCTCACGCCATGACCGAGTTGCGCGAAAACGCACCATTGAGCGCGCGCGCGGATACGCAGCACGAAGCCATCCGCGAGGCTCACATGCGCTGTGTATTGCGGGAAGTGCGGCAGCAAGATTTTCAGCGTATTGCCGTGGTCTGCGGCGCTTGGCATGTGCCGGCATTGGCCGGCAAAAATGCGGCGGCGGCGGATCAGCGGCTGCTGAAGGGGATCGAGAAGCTCAAGTCACAAAGCACCTGGGTGCCTTGGACATATCGGCACCTGAGCATGCGCAGTGGCTACGGTGCAGGCGTTGCATCGCCGGGTTGGTATGAACACCTGTGGCAGCATCAGCGTGCCGAAACGCGGACCATCGCCTGGTTCGCGCGCATCGCACGCTTGCTGCGTGAACACGAGGTCGACTGCTCGTCGGCGCACGTGATCGAAGCCGCACGGCTCACGGACACCTTGGCAGCGCTGCGTGAGCGCCCGCTGCCGTCGCTGGACGAAATCAACGAGGCCACGCGCAGCGTAATCTGCAATGGCGACGACACGCCAATGCGTTTGATCGCCAGTCAATTGATGCTGGGTGATGCCATTGGTCAGGTGCCGTCCAGCGTTCCCACCGTGCCCTTGCAGCGCGATTTGGATGCGCAACAGAAGCGCCTGCGCCTCAAGCCCGAGGCCTTGTCGCGCTCGCTGGATCTTGACCTGCGCAATGCCAACGACCTGCAACGCAGCCATCTGCTGCATCGCCTCAGCTTGCTCGGCATCGATTGGGGCCAGCTGGCAAAAATCGGCCGTTCCTCACGTGGTAGCTTTCACGAAATCTGGGACCTTGCGTGGGAGCCGCGCTTTGAGATCGATCTGATCGTGGCCAGTCGACACGGCCACACCCTTGAATTAGCCGCCACCGCCAGCGCGGACGAGCAGGCCGTGCAGGCGATTCGTCTATCCGATCTGGCGGCGCTCGTCGACCGTGTCTTGTTGGCGAACCTGGCCGATGCAGTGAGTCGGGTCGCCGCCGAACTGGAGGCGCGCGCCGCGACCGATGCCAATCCCTTGGCGCTATTGGGCGCGTTGCCGGCGCTTGCCAACGTCTATCGCTATGGCAACGTGCGCAATACCGATGTCGCGCAAGTGGCGCACCTGTTTGACAGCATGCTGCTGCGTGGCTGTCTCGGCTTGCCGCTGGCGCTGTGTGATCTCAGTGACGATGCCGCTGAAGAGGCTCGCACCACCTTGTTGGCAAGCGACAAGGCGGTAGTGCTGCGCCAAGGCGAGGCGCAGACGCTTGCGTGGCAAACCGCCTTGAGCATCACCTCGACCACAGAAAGCGGCTCGCCGCTGCTGCGCGGCGTGTGCACGCGTCTGCTGCTGGATGCAGGTGTGTTGCCTATGGAGCAGGTGCGTCAGTTGCTGGGGCTGAGTCTGTCGGCCGGCGGCGAGCCCCTGCATTCGGCGCAATGGCTGGATGGTTTCCTCAATCGCGATGCCACAGTGCTTCTGCATGGTGATGTTGTCTGGGCATTGATCGACGAATGGCTGTGCGCCCTGAGCCACGAACAGTTCGTGCGCGTGGTCGCCTTGGTGCGGCGAGCCTTCGCCCAGTTCGAAGCGACGGATCGGCGCGACCTTGGATTGCGCGTGAAGCAGGCCGTCGGCGCGGTGCCAGTGAGCGCAGCACCGATGCAATGGGACACCACGCGTGCGATGCGTGCCTTGCCGATGCTGCGCGAATGGTTGGGAATTGCCGATGTCTGATGACCTGATCGAGAACGTTCCAACGACTGCAACGCGGGCCCAGCGTTGGCGCATGGTGTTGGGCAGCGATTCCCAAGCTAGCTGCGGTGCCCTTGACGGCGAACTGCGCGGTATGGACCTGGCGTTGGAGGCGCTCTATGAGCCCGAAGGCAGCCACGGCTTGAAGCGACGCGGCGGTCGCGGCTCGTCGGCGCCGAATGTGGCGCGCTGGTTAGGCGACATTCGCAAATATTTCCCCGCATCCGTCGTGCAGGTGATGCAGCACGACGCGCTGGAACGGCTGGACATGCGGCAGATGTTGCTCGAAAAGGAAATGTTGGAGACCGTCCAGCCCGACGTGCACTTGGTCGCCAATTTGATCGCTTTGGCTGGTGTCATTCCGGCCGGCACCAAGGAGACCGCACGGTTGGTGGTCCGCAACGTGGTCGATGCGCTGATGCGAAAGCTCGAGGAGCCGATGCGCTCGGCGGTGACCGGTGCGTTGGACCGCTCGCGCCGCACACGGCGTCCGCGACATGCCGAAATCGATTGGAATCGCACCATCCGGACCAACCTTCGACATTGGCAGCCCAGTCATCGCAGCCTCATCCCACAAGACTTGGTTGGCTTTGGTCGCAAGTCGCGACGACCACAGCGCGAAGTAGTGCTTTGCATCGATCAGAGCGGCTCGATGGCTGCGTCAGTCGTGTACTCGAGCATCTTCGGCGCGGTACTGGCGTCGTTGCCGGCAGTGGCGACCAAGCTGGTGCTGTTCGATACCAGCGTCGTCGACATGAGCGAGCAGTTAAGCGATCCGGTCGACCTGTTGTTCGGCGTGCAACTCGGCGGGGGTACCGATATCAACCGTGCGGTCAGTTACTGCCAGGAGCTCATTCGCGAACCGCGCAACACCATTCTGGTGCTGATCTCGGACCTCTATGAGGGCGGCGTCGAGGAGAAGTTGTTGCGCCGTGCGCAAGAGTTGGTGGCCTCAGGCGTGCAGTTCATCACTCTGCTCGCATTGAGTGACGAAGGTCGGCCGGCTTACGACAAGGCGCTCGCCGCCAAGCTCGCACGCTTGGGCGTTCCCTCATTTGCGTGCACGCCCGATGCGTTTCCGAGCCTGATGGCCGCGGCAATTCGGAAGGACGACATCAATCAATGGGCAGCGGCCCAGGGAATGGCGACGACTCGATGCGCCGAGTGATTCTAAGCGCGCGCCCAAGCCTCCGGCGCTGCCCACAAAAAAGGCCGACATTGCTGTCAGCCTTTGCGGTGTTTGGCGCCCGAAGTTGGACTCGAACCAACGACCCCCTGATTAACAGTCAAGTGCTCTAACCGGCTGAGCTATTCGGGCGGGGTATTGCGAGCCGCGTATGATCCAGCGAACGCGGGCTTGAGTCAACAATGGGCTGCAATAGGCCGTAGTTGAGTTCAAATTAACGGGGCAGTTAGCGCTGATGCTTCGTCATGCTCAGCACAGGGAAGCCTTCGGTTATCGAACCGCCTGCTGCAAGGCTTACCAATCAAATCCAAGAGTTAGGTAGGTCTCGCCGCGATTTCTGCCTTTGAAGCCCGAGTTTGAGACGTGCCGTAGCGTCAAGCTGGCGCGACCCAAGTGGACGCCTCCGGTGCTGACGAACTGGTACCAGCTGCTCAGCGCCTCAGAGGTGTGATCGACGGCGACGATGCCGCCGCCGGTGAACCAGCGGCCGAAGTTGCTGCGAAATCCATAACCGGCAAATACCGTGTGCTCGTCGAGCCGAGCCAGTGGTCGCGACTCAACCCAGCCAACCAGCACTTCATGTTCGTCAATCAGTTTGAAGCGGCCGGAAGTCGGCCAGCGCAGGCTTAGGTCGACGACCTTCGCCGACTTGCGATCATGCTCATCTGCAATGCCGACGCCGAGCGTGCCATCCATCGCTTTTGACTCGGCGGCGTAGCTGAGCGCGAACAGCACCCAGGCCAGAAAAAACAGTGATCGCATAACGCCCTATGGACAACTAACGGGGCCAGACTATAGCGGGTCAGCCGCCTTTTGTAGCTGTTGCAGGGCCAACTCAAGCGCCACAACCCGTTCTTCCAGTTGGATTAAACGCTCAACGACGCCGCCAGTCGGTGCGTTCGTCGATGCAGCGGCACGCGCCGAAGCGGCGAGTGCTTCGACATCGATGGGCCCGCCCAGCAGATGCATGTAGCGTTCCTCACGCTGACCACTGGCGCGTGGCAGGCGCACGGTGAGCGCGGGCTCGCGCGAGGCGAGTCGATCAAGGCAATGGACGACGTCATCGGCATCGGCAAACTTGGCCAAGCGATCGGTGCGGGTGAGGATTTCTGCCACTGTTTGCGGTCCGCGCAACAAGAGTACGGCGATCACGGCTTGTTGCTGACCGGTGATTCCGTAAGCCTTGGCGGTGCAGTGCTCGTAGCGCTGCGCGCGGGAGGCGTGCACGCTGCGCACCAGCTTGCGCTCTTCCATTTGTCGCAGTGCGTGGCCGACTTCGCCCGGCTCCAGCGCCATCAGCGGTTCGCGACTGGTTTTCTGGTTGCAGGCTAGCTGCACTGCATTCTGGGTTAAGGGATATTGCTCGGGCGTGGTCGCTTCCTTCTCGATCAAGCTGCCAAGAATGCGTGCCTCGATGCGACTCAATGCGGGTAAGGCGGATTCGTTGGACATGTGTGCCTTTGCCAATGGTCAATTGCCCAAGATAGCAGGCCGCTTGGTCGCAATGCGGTTCGCCTCTTACACTGTGTCCCATGATCGCTTTGAAAAACGTCGCCCTTCGTCGGGGCGAGAGATTGCTATTGTCGGAAGTTGACCTCGCCATGCACGACGGCTGGCGGGTCGGTGTGGTGGGTCGCAACGGTTGCGGCAAGACCACGCTGTTTGCCGCCTTGATGGGCGAGTTGGAGGTCGATGCCGGACAGATCGAACTGCCGTCGCGCCTGCGTATCGCCAGCGTCGCGCAGGAAACGCCGGCCATTCCTGATCCCGCCATTGAACACGTGCTGAGCGGTGACGTCGAAGTGTTTGCTGCGCTGCGCGAAGAGGCGATGGCCAGTGCGGCGGACGATCACGAAGCGGTGGCTGCTGCGCACTTGAAGATCGAAGCGCTGCGCGGCTACGACGGTCGCGCGCGCGCCGGGCGCTTGATGCATGGCCTCGGGTTTGCGCCAGAAACGCACGACCGACCGGTCGGTAGTTTCTCCGGCGGTTGGCGCGTGCGCTTGAACTTGGCGCGGGCATTGATGATGCCAAGCGACATGTTGTTGCTGGATGAGCCAACCAACCATCTCGATCTCGACGCGGTGTTGTGGCTGGAGCAGTGGCTGCTGCGTTACACCGGCACCTTGCTGATGATTTCCCACGACCGCGAGTTTCTGGATGGCGTGTGCACCCACGTTGCCCATCTGCACGACGGTAAGGTCAAGCTGTACAGCGGCGACTACACCTCGTTCGAGCGCCAGCGCGCTGAGCAGTTGCGCCAGCAGCAGATCAGCCACGAGCGCGAACAAGCGGTGCGCGCGCACCTGCAAAGTTTCATTGATCGCTTCAAGGCCAAAGCCAGCAAGGCCAAGCAGGCGCAGTCGCGGGTCAAGCGGTTGGAGAAATTGGCGGGTACCGAGGCCGTGCGCGCGGAGTCACCGTTTCGATTTGCGTTTCCGACACCCGACAATCTGCCCAGTCCGCTGTTGCGCATGGACGCCGTGGATTGTGGTTATCCGCCGTCGCCGGAACAAAAAACCCGCAGCAAGATTTTGTCAGCGGTGAAGTTCGGCCTTGAGCCTGGTGACCGCGTCGCCTTGCTCGGCCCCAATGGCGCCGGTAAGTCGACCTTGGTCAAGACGATTGTGGGTGAACTCAGCGCCTTAGCCGGCGACTGCCAGCTGCATCCCGGCGTGAAAGTCGGCTACTTCGCCCAACACACGGTTGAAGCGCTGCACGCGGGCCACACGCCGGTGCAGCACATGGCGATGATCGCGCCTGGCGTCGGCGAGCAAGTGCTGCGCAGTTTTCTGGGGCGCTGGAACTTCGCCGGCGATCGCGCCTACGAAGTGGTCGATGACTTCTCCGGCGGCGAGCGCGCGCGCTTGGCCTTGGCCTTGATCGCTTGGACGCAACCAAACCTGTTGCTGCTGGATGAGCCGACCAACCATCTGGACATGGAAATGCGCGAGGCGCTGGCCGAAGCGCTGGCTGATTTCAATGGCGCCTTGGTCTTGGTCAGCCATGACCGGCATCTGATCGGCATGTGCTGTGATCGCTTCTGGCGTGTGGCCGAAGGCGAGGTGCAGGCGTTTGATGGCGATCTCGATGATTACGCGACCTGGTTGCGGCGACGTGATCGCAGTAACGGCGAAGGCAAGCCGGAGACTGCCGCCGCCACGCCGAAGGTTGAAGTTGGCAACAAGAGTGATCGCCGAAAGCTGGCTGCGGAACAGCGCGAACGCGAACGGCCGTTGCGCAACAAGCTGAAGAGTCTCGAACAGCAACTCGCCAACATTGCCCGTGACTTGAAGCAAATCGAGGCACAGATGGGTGACGCCGAGGTCTACGTCAAAGCCGGTAACGATGCAGCGGTGCTGGTGCAACGCCAAGCGGGTTTGAAGCGCGAGCAGGAGTCACTGGAGTGGCAGTGGTTGCAGACCAGCGAGGCGCTCGAGGGTTCGGCGACGGTGCCGAGTTGAGCGGCAAAAAGTAGGGCGGGTCTTGACCCGCCGAACAACCTCCACATGCGCCGCAGCGTGGTGTGGGACGGCGGGCCAAGGCCTGAGCTCTCCCCACATTTTCACAACCCAGCGGCTGCGTTTTGGGCGCACAGGGTTGCCAGGCGTTGGCGGAACAACTGTCGGCAGATTTCTGGAG
>JANNWF010000335.1:0-1831 GCA_031408455.1 Pseudoxanthomonas sp.
CTTCCGATTGGCATTCTTCGATAGCGGCCGTGCGTTCTTTGGTGCGCAGGCGCTGCGCGAAGGCAACCATGGCTTTGAGCGATTGGGCTATTTACTGGCCGATCTCAACGACCGTCGTGTGCTCGATATCCACTTGCTCGACGATCAGCCCGGCGCGTTACGCGCCTTGCTAGCGCTGATGGAAACGCATCAGATCAATCTGCGCTCGATTCACTCGTCGCGCACGCCGACCGGCGAAGTGCATTTTCGAATCGGCTGCGATGACGATTCCGACCCCGCGCTGATGCAACACATCGCCGAAGAGATCGAGCGTGCTGGCCTGGGGCGCACGGTGGCATGCTGACCTTCGCGATCACGCCGCTTGATCGAAGCGGTGCACTGGCCAGCGAGGTTCGCGCCGAGTTGGACCGCAAGACCAAGCCACCCGGTTCACTCGGTCGATTGGAATCGCTGGCCTTGCAATTGGCCTTGATCCAACAGACTTCACGACCGCAAATTCAATCCGCACAGGTCATCGTCTTTGCGGGTGACCACGGCGTGGTTGCCGAAGGCGTGTCGCCCTATCCGCAAGCGGTCACCGCACAGATGGTGGCGAACTTCCTCGGCGGCGGCGCGGCGATCTCGGTGCTGGCACGTGAGTTGAGTGCTGGGCTGGCCGTGGTCAACGCCGGTGTCGCTACTGCCCTGCCCGCCCATCACAATTTGATCGACCAAGCAGTGGCTCGCGGCACCGCCAATCTGCGGGTTGGCCCAGCGATGTCGGTCGTCGATGCCGAGCGTTGCTTGGACTTGGGTTCGCAAGCGGTGGCTCGTTTTCCGAGTGCCGACGTGCTCGTGTTCGGCGAGATGGGCATCGGCAACAGCACATCGGCCGCGGCCTTGATGCATGCACTCACCGGCATCGATGCGGATGATTGTGTGGGTCGCGGTACTGGCATTGACGATACTGGACTGGCGCGCAAGGCCGCTGTGGTCGCTGATGCGATCAAACAGTATTCGGCCGCGGGCGATGGGCGGGTTTTGCTGGCGCGATTTGGCGGATTCGAGATCGGACAAATGACGGGCGCGATGCTGGCTGCCGCAGCGCGACGCACGGTCTACGTGGTCGATGGATTCATCGCCACCGCGGCTGCCGCTTTGGCCATCAAGATCGAACCCGCCGCCCTTGACTACGCTGTGTTTGCGCACGTCTCGGCCGAGTCGCCACATCGCGCTTGGTTAGACGCGTTGGGTGTAAGCGCGTTGCTGGATTTGGGTATGCGCTTGGGTGAAGGCAGCGGCGCGATTCTCGCCCTGCCCTTGTTGCGCGCGGCCTGTGCTTTGCTTGAGCAAATGGCTACGTTCGACAGTGCTGGCGTGAGCGATCGGGGATGAGCGGTGCGCGTCATCAACTGCGGCTATTTGCAGTGGCGGTGCAGTATTTCACCCGCTTGCCGGTGCCCGACTTCGCCGAGTTTGATCCTCGCTGGCTCAGCCAATCGGCACGCTATTTCCCATTAGTGGGATTGCTGGTTGGAACGATCTGCGCGGCCGCCTTGTGGCTGCTCGGCCAATGGCTGCCGATGCCGGTGGCCAGCGGTTTGGCGCTGGCAGTTGGCGTCGTGGTGACCGGCGGATTTCACGAAGATGGCCTCGCCGACACTTTCGATGCCTTAGGCGGCAGCGTGCCGGCGGAACGCGCGTTGGTCATCATGCAGGACTCGCGTATTGGCAGCTACGGCGCAGCGGCGATGATGTTCGGGATTGGTTTGCGTTGGATGTTGCTGGCCTCGCTACCGCTGTCACTGGCCTGTCTCGCTTTGCTGGCCTTGCATCCGGCTGCGCGAGGTGG
>JANNWF010000336.1:0-4195 GCA_031408455.1 Pseudoxanthomonas sp.
TTGGGCAAGGTTCGGGGGTTCCGGGTTTGTGGTTTGGGCATTGGGTTTCGGGGGCCGGGGGCCGGGGGCTCGGGGCGGGGCCAACCAGCGTTGCTCTTGGCATGCGACTCAAGAGCAGCGGAGCAAGCTCCGCTCTACATCAGCAGCGCGGCCAATGCGCTGGCGCGCCGTGGTAGAGCCGACCGAGCAGAGCGAAGGCTGCGCGCGTAGCGCGCGAACTTGCTCGGCTGCTCTGCGCATCTGGAAGGCGCGCAAAACTTGCAACTCCAGTCTCCAGTCTCCCCAGTCCCCAGTCTCCAGTTCCCCCAGTCCCCAGTCCCCAGTCCCATGAATCAGATGACATCCCTCACCTTCCGTCCCGCCACCACCGCCGACATCCCCGTCCTCGTCCCGCTGATCACCAGCGCCTATCGTGGCGACTCCAGCCGTCAAGGCTGGACCACGGAGGCGGACCTGCTGGATGGCAGTCGTATCCATCCTGATGTGTTGCGTGGCGATATCGAGCGCCCGCGCTCGCGCGTGTTGATCGCCTTTCAAGACCAGCAAATGCTTGCCTGCGCGCACGTGTGTGATGAGGCTGGAGTGGGTTACTTCGGCATGTTCGCGGTGCGACCAGAATTGCAGAATGCGGGCGTCGGACGCGCGGTCTTAGCCGAGGCCGAGCGTGTTGCTCGCGAGGAATGGCAGCTGCCGCTGATGCGGATGACGGTCATTGATTTGCGCGAAGAACTGATCGCTTGGTACTTGCGCCGCGGCTATCGACGCACGGGAATCAAGAAGCCGTTTCCGACGACGGATGAGCGCTTCGGCCTGCCGCGTCGTGACGATCTTCAATTCGAGATCCTGGAAAAATCACTGTGAGCGAAACGCCATGGGTGCGCATGTGCGCGCAGTCAGAGCTGTTGCCAGGAGAGACCAAGGTGGTTTGGCAAGGCGACACGCCCGTGCTCCTGCTCAACATCGACGGGGCGGTGTACGCGTTGGAGGACCGCTGCTCACATCAGGATTTTGAGCTTTCTGCGGGCGAATTCGATGCCGATGCGGGCACCATCGAATGCACGCTGCACGCAGCCAAATTCGATGTGCGGGATGGCCGCGCGCTGTGCGCGCCAGCGTCAGCGCCGGTACGCAAATTTCCGGTCAAGATTGAAGACGGCGCGGTCTGGAGTCGCGACGATCGCGCTTGACCAGCCCCTGCTTGACCCATCGCGCCTGACCAACCTCGCCTGAGCAAACCCGGAGACCGCCGCATGTCCTACGTACGCTGCCTGCGCGGCATTGCTTCCGGGGTTGAGTACTCGGCCGATGTGCCGATGAATCTCGACCCAGTCGATGGCCGGCCGGTCGAGATGGTGTTGGACGTTGAGCGGCTTGCGCATGAGCTGCCGGGTGCTGGCTGGTATCGGCCCGAGCGGTCAGATATGTGGCGCTTCGGCGCGCTGCTGGCGCTGGATGCCGCCAATCCCGATGACGCGCGCCACATCGTGCCGCTGGGTGAAGGCCACACGCCTCTGCTCGACTACCGCTGGCACCCGCTGGCGAAGTCGGCGGGGCTTGACTTGCAATTGAAGGAAGAGGGCAAGGCGCATCCCGGCTATGGCGCCAACCCGACCATGAGTTTCAAGGATCGTGGCATGGCGATGGTGGTGGCGCAGGCCCGCCGACTCGGGCTGTCGAAGCTCGCTGTGCCTACCCAGGGCAATGCCGGCGATTCACTGGTCCGCTACGCATTGGCCGGTGGTTTGTCAGTGGTGGTGGCGATGCCGGAAGACACGCCGCTGCCGATCATGGGTAGCGTCGCGGCGGCGGCGCATCGTCATCCGGATCGGGTCCTTCTGGAGCTGGCCGGCCCCACCATCCGCGAATCGGGTTTGTTGCTGAAAGAGCGATACATTCCGAACGGGTGGTTCTCGGTGGCGACTTTTCAAGAGCCCGGCTGGCGCATCGAGGGCAAGAAGACGCTGGGTCTGGAGCTTGCCGAACCGGCGCCCGGCGAGTCGCGTTGGTCGCTACCCGATGTGGTGATCTACCCGACTGGCGGCGGCACCGGTGTGCTCGGGATGTGGAAAGCCTGGGATGAGCTGCAGGCACTGGGACTGATCGATGGCCGCCGACCACGCATGCTGTGCGTGCAAAGTGAGGTGACCGCGCCGCTGGTGCACGCATTTGATGCAGGCGCGGCCGACACCAGTCTGGTAGCGGCTGGCCAGACACTCGCGACGGGTCTAAATGTGCCGGGCGGCGTCGGGCATTTCCGCGTGTTGCAGATCATTCGTAGCAGTGGCGGGGCAGCGGTGGCGGTGAGTGAATCCGCGATCGCGCAGGAATTGCGGCAAGTCTGGCGTCAGCGCCACGACTGGATTAGCCCGGAGGGCGCGGCCTGTCTGGCAGCATTACCCGTCCTGATTGAGCGCGGACTGCTCAAGCATGGCGAGCGGGTAGTAGCGGTGAATACCGGCTCAGCGGAGAAGTACCTGCCGGCGCTTCGACATCTGTTGTAGAAAGCAGGTTCTACTCGACCTCCACAAAGCCCGCCGGCTTCTCCGCTCCATCGCCAAATAAATATTGCTCGGCCTGTTCGGCGAGATACGCGCGTGCTTTTGGGTCGCGCGGATTGAGGCGATTCTCGTTGATCAGCATCGTCTGGTGGGCGAGCCAAAGTTGCCAGGCCGGTTTGCCGATGTCATTGAAGATGCGTTGACCGAGGTCGCCGGGCAGCGGCGCGAAATCGAGGCCATCGACGGTGACTTTTTGCCGCTTGCAGAGCACGGTTCGGTTCATTGCGTTAGGCGCTTGTTCGTGGATTCGGTCATGGAGTCGATGAGTCGACGAACCGGTGTGGGCAGTCCAAGCGACTTCAATTCGAGCGCGCTGAGCCAGCGCGAGTCGTCAGTATCCGCTACCCGGTTCGAAGTGACGTCGAAGTGCGCGTGCAGCGGTTGGATCGCCAAGCGAAAGTGGCTGAATACGTGTTCGATGACGGGCATCGGCGCGAGCACTGTCTCCGCAACTCCGAACGCTTTTGCCCAACGGTGCGCAGAAATGATGTCATCGAACTGCGGCAAGCTCCACAGGCTGGCCCAAACACCGACCGGCGGGCGACGGTGTAGCAAAAAGGTTCCATCGCGGGCTGCGAGTAGCAGCATCACGCATTCGCGCTGCGGCCAGACCTTTCTGGGTCGCGACCGCGGCAATTCGCTAACACGATCCAAACGGCGAGCCGCGCAGTCGGCTTCGAATGGGCACGCCGCGCAATCCGGCCGGCTGCGACGGCACTGGCTGGCGCCAAAATCCATCATCGCCTGCGTGTAATCGGCAAGTCGCGCGTGTTCGCCGCCTGCGGGTAACAGTGACTGCGCCAGCGGCCAAAGTTGCTTCTCGACAGAAGCGGTGCCGGGCCAACCTTCGATGGCAAACAGGCGGCACAGCAAGCGTTTGACGTTGCCATCAAGAATTGCGTGAGGTTGCCCGTACGCCTGCGCAAGGATCGCCGCCGCAGTGGAACGACCAATGCCTGGTAGCTGCATCAGTGTGGCGATGTCGGATGGCAGTTCGCCGTTGTGAACCGACATGCAACGCTTGGCGGCCGCGTGCAAATTGCGCGCACGGCTGTAATAGCCGAGACCCGACCAGCGCCCCAGTACTTCGTCCTCCGATGCGGCGGCCAAGGTTGGCAAGTTCGCAAACGCATCCAGAAAGCGCTGGTAGTAAGGAATCACCGTGCTGACTTGGGTCTGTTGCAGCATGATTTCTGCAACCCAGACGCGATAGGCGCTGCGTGGATGTTGCCAAGGCAGGTCGTGCCGTCCGTGGACATCAAACCAGCGCAACAAGCGTGCTGAGAAATCGGCGGGTGCCTTCACGGAGTTGGCTCGACCGGCGCGTCCGGGGTGATCTCGACCTGCAAGCCTTCGACCACTACGCCTTCAATCTCAAAGTCGGGCAGGGCGGCGCTGCCTTTTAAGGGCGGCAATGGGTCGCGGCTGTGCGTGCCGCTCCAATCACGCCTAAACCAATCGAGCAAAGGACTCACTTGGGTAGTGATAGCCAGTGGCTGTCCCTCGCTGCCGGCGAGCATTTTTATTGGCGCGCTGAGATCCCCGGCGCCGTCGTAGCTGAGTGAAATGGGCTCAGTCAGTTGTGCCTGGAGTGCTGCGGGTAATGCAGGCATCGCCAGTTGCTCGGGATGCGCAAG
>JANNWF010000337.1:0-2789 GCA_031408455.1 Pseudoxanthomonas sp.
GCCGATTGCGGAAAGCTGACGCAGCCAGTGAGAGCCAGCGGAAGCAGACCAAGCAGCAGGGTTCGAGCGCGTCTCATGTTGATCTCCATGCAAGTTGAGAAGTGCATGCCGATTGCCCACGATGAAAGCTATCCTTGGCGAACCGAGTCCGGCCATCGCGAAAGGATGATTCACACGTCCCTTGACGGCAACACCCCCAACACTTCCTCCACCGTCGTCAACCCCAATGCCACTTTCTCAGCCGCCGCCAAGCGCAAAGTCCGCATGCCTTGGGTCAGTGCATTGCGAGTGAAGTTGGCGAGGTCCATGTCGGGTCGGATGAGGGCGCGTAGCACCGGCGTCACCACCATCAGTTCGTACAAGCCGACGCGACCGCGAAAGCCGGTGCGTCGGCAATCCAGGCAACCGACGGGACCTTGCTCGGTCGGCGGCCGCGGCAATTCCAGGCCGACTTGTTGCAAACTTTCCCATGCCTGCGCGGACAGCGGCCGCGGCGCTTTGCAACTCACGCACAGGGTTCGCGCCAAGCGTTGCGCAAGCACGCCATTCAAGGTGCTGGCGATCAAGTAGTGCGGCACGCCCAGATCGAGCATGCGGGTGATGGCGGAGGGTGCGTCGTTGGTGTGCAGGGTCGACAGCACCAAGTGGCCGGTTAGCGCGGCTTGCACCGCCATTTGCGCGGTATCTAAATCGCGTACCTCGCCAATCATGATGATGTCGGGATCTTGCCGCAGCAGGGTGCGCACGCCGGTGGCGAAATCCAGGCCAATTTGCTGGTGCACCTGCATTTGATTGAACTCGGGCGCGATCAGCTCGATCGGGTCCTCCACCGTGCAGACATTGACCTCGTTGGTCGCCAAGCGCTTCAAGGTCGAGTACAGCGTCGTGGTCTTGCCGGAACCGGTCGGCCCGGTGACCAGCACGATGCCGTTCGGTCGCTGTACCAATTCGCCCCAGGTTTCGGCTTCGTGATGGCTGAAACCCAACGCCTCCAGCGGCTTCAATGCAGTCTCGGGATCAAATATACGCAGCACGCACTTTTCGCCGAACGCGGTCGGCATGGTCGACAAGCGCATCTCGACTTCGCGGCCACCGGGTGAGCGGGTCTTGATGCGGCCATCCTGCGGGCGCCTCCGCTCGGCCAGGTCTAGGCGACCGAGCACCTTGATTCGGCTGACTACTGCGGCCATCACCGAGGTTGGCATCTCAAACACTTGCTGCAAGATGCCGTCGATGCGAAAGCGCACTTTGCCCAACTCGCGACGTGGCTCCATGTGGATATCGGAGGCACGCTGATCGAAGGCATAGGTCAGCAGCCAATCAACGATGTGGACGACGTGGCGGTCGTCCGCGCCGACTTCGCCGGTCTGGCCCAGCTCGACCAGTTGCTCGAAGCTGGGCAGGCTGGTGGTCGCCTCGTTGCCGGCATCGCGCATGCCGCGCACCGAGCGAGAGACGCCGTAAAACTCCAAGGTGTAGCGGTGCAGATCGAGCGGATTGACCACCACCACCTTTAGCTCGCGACGCAACACCGGGGCTAAATCGGCCATCCAGTCCAGCGCCATCGGCTCACTGGTCGCGAATGTGATGCGATCCATGTCCATGGAAATCGGCAAGATCCGATGCCGCCGCACATAGGCTTGGCTGACCAGCGCAGTCATCGCCTGCACTTCGATCTTGGTGGGATCGATGCGCACATACGGAAGTCCGACCACGCCGGCCAACCATTCGGTCATGGGTTCCAGCGCCAATGGCTCGTTCATTCGGCCGGCGCGATCCAACTTCAGGGCACCAATCACCATCAGCGGATGCACTTCGGCATCGGCCGCGTTCTCGCGTGCCGCGGCCCGCGCACGCACAGCGACGCCGGGCTCTAGCCAGCCGTCCTCGACCAGCAAGGTCAACAGCCAATCGACGGTCAAGCGACCGGACGGCAAGCGCGGCCGTTTCGCGCGTCGAAGTGGAGTGGCTGCCGGTGGTATCCGAGCGCCGCTGGCCGCCGCACCGCCTTCACTGGGATTAGTCATACCGACATCCTATTCCAGCCGCGAATCAATGGCGTCGACACACGTTCACACCAATGGCGGGGTGTTCAGTGCGGGGCCCAGCAAGCGGGCGGTCTCAAAATGGCTTCGCCAGCACAAGATAGATCACTGCAACCGTCACCAGCACTGGCAGCTCGTTGAACCAGCGCAAGGCTCGCGTCGTTGGCAAGTTGCCACCCGCTGCAGCTCGCTTGAGCATGCGCCCACTGACAATGAACAGCGCCAGCAGCACCGCGACCAAAGCCAGCTTGGCGTGTAACCAGCCTCCGAACATGCGATAGCCGATCACTAGGATCATTCCAAACACCAGCGCCAGTCCGAACATCACGTGGCCGAAGCGGTACAGCCGCCGCCCCATCAAGGCGAGCCGCGTTTGCACTGCAGGTTCACCTGCTGCCTCCACCATGTTGATCAGAATGCGCGGCAAATAGAACACGCAGGCCATCCACGCCATCACAAACAACAAATGAAAGGTCTTGATCCACAGATACGCCACGGTCGGACTCCCATAAACTCTGGCTCCAAGCATGCCAGTTTTCGCTTTGCCAACCACAACCACTTCGCCACCTCATCGAACCCGGAATTCATTCATGACGACTGCACACCGCGCCCTCCATCTCGCCGCCCGACCCGATGGCGACCCCAAGGACAGTGACTTCGAATTGCGTGTCGGCACTTTGCCGGACGTGCAGGAAGGCGAGCTGCGTATCGCGACCAAGTTCATCTCAATTGATCCGGCGATGC
>JANNWF010000338.1:0-13032 GCA_031408455.1 Pseudoxanthomonas sp.
AGGATCAAGAGTCGCCCCAACACGCGTGCCCACGGACCAGTGTTTCGGGGTGGGACGTTGCGATTGGGCAAGGGCGGTCGGCCAGAGAGTCGGACTCTGACTTTAGCCACTTTGCGGATGGCGCTGGCGCGATACCCCATGCAACCGTATAGGGCGGGGCTTGACCCGCCGGATTCTCCGGTCCCGAATCGCCGGCCACGGTCTCGACTCGCCGATCTCTCATTGACGAGCCTGCGATGGCGGGCCAAGGCCCACCCTATGTCGACATCGTTTCACGTGGTGGCTGCGCGGGTGACCCGGCGAACCCCACCAATGCCACAATGCCGACGTCGTCTTTCCCGCCGGAGCAACGTCATGTCCGAGTCACAGCCAAGCACCCTGTTGCGCGACCGCAGCGCCGCCAAACAGCTGTTCTTCGGTGACATCTGTGAGGAAAACCTGTTTCCCTATCCGCTGATGCGGGCGCGAGATCGCGAGTTGCTGGGGGCCATGCTCGATCCGATCGACGACTTCCTCGACGCGCACAAGGCCGATCTCAAGCGCTGGGATGACGAAGGCGAGCAGCCGGAGACTTTTATCCAAGGCCTGCGCGACATGGGGCTGTTCGGGCTGATCATCCCCGAGGCGCACGGCGGCATGGAGCTATCCAATGCGGCTTATGCGCGCATGCTTGGTCAAACCAGCAGCCACGACAGCTCAGTCTCGCTGACCATCGGCGCGCATTCCTCCATCGGCATGAAGGGCGTGCTGCTATGGGGCAACGAGGCGCAGAAGGCGCGCTATCTGCCGAAGTTGGCCTCCGGAGAAATGATCGCCGCGTTCTGTTTGACCGAGTCCGGCGCGGGTTCCGATGCCGCATCTATCCGCACCAAGGCAGTCAAGAATGCCGATGACTCGTGGACCTTGAACGGCGAGAAAATCTGGATTACCAACGGCGGCATCGCCGGCTTCTACACCGTGTTTGCGCGCACCGATGAGGGCCACGGCAAGATGACCGCGTTCATCGTTGAGGCGAGTTGGCCGGGCGTCAGCCACGGTCCACACGAGCACAAGATGGGCATTCGTTCCAACTCGACGACCACGGTCGCCTTCGTCGATGTGCAGGTACCGGCGGACTGCGTGCTGGGCGAAGTGGGCGCGGGTTTCAAGGTTGCGATGTCGATCTTGAACAACGGTCGCACCGGCTTGGGCGGCGGCGCGGTGGGTGGCATGAAGCGCTTGATTGCGCTGTCCATGCAACAGGCCAAGGATCGCAAACAGTTCGGCAAGCCGATTGCTGACTTCGGCTTGATCCGCGAAAAGATCGCGCAGATGACGGTCGACTGTTTCGCCGCCGAGAGCGCCGTATTCATGGTCGCCCACTTCATCGATTCCGGCTGCGACGACTACTCGCTGGAAGCGGCGATGAGCAAGGTGTTCGCTTCTGAGGCGATCCAGCGCAGCGCGCACGAGGCCCTGCAGATCGCCGCCGGCAATGGCTTCATGAAGGAATACCCGTACGAGAAGATCACTCGCGACTCGCGCATCCTGTCCATCTTCGAGGGCACCAACGAGATCCTGCGGCTGTACATCGCGCTGTCGGGTTTGAAGGACGTCGGCGCGCAGCTGGGCGAGCTGAAATCGGCGGTCAATTCGATCTTCAACGATCCGATCAAGGGCTTCGGCGTGCTCGGCGGGTATGCGCAGCGACGCTTCAAGCAAAGCTCGGGCATCGGCGGTGATCGCATCCAACGCAAGCTGACGCCGCGACTACGCAAGTGCGCGGAAGTCTATGAGAAGTACGTGAGCGAACTCGCCCGCGTCAGCGACGAAGCGCTGCGCAAGCATGGCCGCGGTATCGCCGATCAGCAGTTCGTTCTGAAGCGCATCGGCGACCTCGCCATCGACCTGTTCATCGGCAACTGTGTGCTCTCGCGTGCCGACTCCTTGGTCAACGCCAACGACCCCGCCGCGGAGCAAGCGCAGACCATCTGCGAGTTGTTTACCGCGCAGGCGCGTCGGCGGATGGTGCGCAATGTGCGCGGGATGGCGCGCAACGAAGACGCCAAGACCGAGGCGCTCGCGGCCGCGATGCTGGCGGGCGAGAAATATCCCTGGGATGTGATCTGAGCACTGCTCTGCCCACGCCCTCCTCCCGCGGGCCCTTGTGGCGCCGGCAGGAGTTCGGCGTCGCCGCGCTGCGTGCCGCCTTCATCGTGTTTTCGGTGCTGTGGTTTGCCTTGAGCCCGGCTGCGGCTTTGGTCTTGTTTCTCTTTGAGGCTTGGCTGTACCTCACGCTTCGAATTGCCATCGATGTCGCGGTTGACCAGGCCAGCAGCGGTGCAAATCGCTTGCGCAGACTGTTGGCTGCACTGCCTGCCAAGGTGGCCACCGGTGCCTTGTTGTTTGGGGTGATGATCGGAGTGTGCGGCTTCGCGATCTGCAGCATCGTGTACGGAAGCAAATCTGTCACCGAGCTGGTAACCCAATTGCTAGGCGAACCGGGCCTTGCCTCGGGCATTGGCGTGATACTGCTGGTCGACTCGCTGGAAGCCTGGCGCTACGCCGCCACGCAGCTCGCTGGTGTGAACCCGCTAAAGAACAACTTCCTGTTGAACCTGATGCGGGTCTTTTGGCTGCTGCTTCCCGCCGCCCTGTTGTCCAAGCTGAGAGTTTCCCCCGAGTTCGCGGGCTGGATCATGCTGGTCGCGATGGTGCTGTTGATTCTGTTCTTTGAGGGGCTGCCGACGCTTGCACAGCGGGCGGTACGGGGCCGCAGAAAGAACGTGCCCTGAGTCGGCAGGTCAGGCGCGTGATCGGTTCTTGCCACCCAACATTCAGTCGCAGCGAGGTTCCGGCCGTCGCCACAACCAGATCGCGACGCCGAGCATCACCGCGCTCCCCAGCGGAGCAGCCCAAGCGGCTTCAGCGAGCCAGAACATCAGAGCGGCGCAAAGCACCATGGCAATACTGGCCGCCCACTTCGCGCGCCGACTGACCGCGCCGCTGCGCTCCCAGTCGCGCAGCATCGGCCCGAACAGGCGATGCGCATGTAGCCAGGCATGCAACCGCGTCGAACCACGCGCTGCGGCCCAGCCGGCGAGCAGGATGAACGGCGTGGTTGGCAGGCCGGGCACGACGATGCCGATGACGCCCAGCGTCAGGCATATCCAAGCCAGCAGCAGGTAAGGCCAGCGGCGCAACGATGACGATGCAGCGGCCGGCACGGGCTCCAATTCTCAGTGTCGCGCCAACAACACGTCGGGATTCCTCGGCAGCCACTGCGGGGGCGGCTCGGCGCTGACGCCGGCTTCGCGCAGGGCGCTTTCCAACAACTCAAGTTCGTTGCTGTCACCCTGTTCTAACGCTTTGGCCCCATAGCTGAGGTCGGCCTGCAAATCGTAGGGTTCAGTGAACCTCCTCAGATGAAATTCGGACTGCCAGTAATGCTGTCGCTTCAAGGCGATGACCGTGGCCTCTTGCGGCGTTCCTTCGACTAGACGGTGCCAATAAGCCAAGCCGATGCCTCGATCCAGCAAGCTCTGGCTATCGGTGGCGAGAGTCTTGGCAAGGCTGGTACACGCCGGACGCCGTGCGGGGTCGAAGCTCTCATCCATGCGGCACAACGCCAGACTGTTAAAACCCGGCGTAGCTACCGCCATCGCCACCCCGAAAGCGAACACGCGGCGGATGTCATCCGCGTTCAAGGGGACCTCGGCCGTCGTCTTGCTGGCGTTCAACTCGCGCGCTGCGGCGAGCATGGCGGGCGGTGGCGGCACCAAGGCATACGCTGCGTCGACCCGTCTCGCATACACTAGGAACCACTCGTTTGCTTCCCGCGCCGTTGCGGCCGCTTGGTTCAACACCCGCGTCAGCTCGTCCGCCGATGCCTTGCGTTCGATCATCACATGCAGCTTGAGCAGCCAACTGTAGACATCGCCGGGCGTGCGCTCGATCAGCAGTGCCACCAGTTGATCCTGACGCTCGGCGTCCAAATAACGCAGATGCTGGCTGAGCAACGTGCGCAGCAAATCGACCGACAGTCGGTCGGCTTGCGCCAACGCCTCGATAGCTAGCCCGTGTGTGGGTTCCTTTAAGCCGGGAGACCCAGCGTGTTGATCACACGAATCATCCTCTGCACAGCGTGCGAGCGCGGCATCGTCAGTCAGCCGGTTGATGTGTGCCGCCATGGCGATTTCGTCGAGTGTGCCGAGTTGCAGCAGCGCCTGCACCGTTTCAGCGGTCCACTGCGCTTGCGTCTCCTTCATCACCTGTCGCAGCTTGGCATCGGCAGCTTCTGCCTCCGCGGTGACTGACTCGGCTGCTGGTGTGGCTGGCTCGGCGGCGGCTACCTGGCCTATTGCCGACAGCGCAATGCCGATCGACACCACGCTCGGTAGCAACAAGCTTTTTTGTAGCCCCATGGCCAGCGTCTCCAGGACGTTGTGATCAGAAGTATTCGCAGTTCGCCAACGCTCAATACCCCGCTGCGTTGCCATCCTTGCGGCTCTCTGACGCGCCTGCATACACGCCTGTGACTGGATCCCGCGCGATGGCTTGATAGCCGCCAAAGGGTCCAACCGCAGTCTCGATCCGATGACCGCGTTTACTTAGCTCACGCACAGTCTCGGCGGCAAATCCGGACTCCAGATTGAGCACGCCGCCATCGCTCATCGGCGTGACGGGACCGGCGGGTTCGGTGCTGCCGTCGTGGTGGATGCGTGGGGCGTCGCCGGCTTCTTGCAGGTTCATGCCGAAGTCGATCAGATTCATCACGATCTGCGCGTGGCCCTGCGGCTGCATGCCGCCGCCCATCAGCCCGAAGCTTATCCAAGGCTTGCCGTCCTTGGTCAGAAACGCGGGGATGATGGTGTGGAAGGGACGCTTGCCCGGTGCGAAGGCGTTGGGATGATCGGCGGTCAAGGCGAATTGCTCGCCGCGGTCCTGGAAGATGAAACCCAATCCCGGCGCGGCCATGCCTGAGCCCATGCCGCGATAGTTGGACTGGATCAGGCTGACCATCATGCCGCTGCTGTCTGCGGTAGTCAGATAGATGGTGTCGCCCTGATTGAGCACGGCTCCTGCGTCCACGGCGACGGCCGCGCGCTTGGGATCGATCAATGCACGCCGCTGGCTGGCGTAATCCTTAGACAACAAGGCCTCGACCGGGGCGGGATGAAAACTCGGATCGGCATACCAGCGCGCGCGATCCGCAAACGCCAGTTTCTTGGCTTCGACAAACAGGTGCACATGCTCGACGCTGCCGAAGGCGATCTTGGCGAAGTCATAGCCTTCGAGAATGTTCAGAATTTGCAGGGCGGCGATGCCCTGACCGTTCGGCGGCAGCTCCCACACATCGACGCCGCGGTAATTGACCTTGACCGGCTCGACCCACTCACCGGTGTGAGCGGCCATGTCCTCATAACTCAGAAAGCCATCGTTGGCCTTGAAGTAGGCGTCGATGGTGCGCGCGATATCGCCCTTGTAGAAGGCGTCGCGACCACCGCTGGCGATGGCCTCCAGCGTGTTGGCAAGATTGGGATTACGCCACATCTCACCGGTCGCGGGCGCACGCCCGTCGATGGTGAACTGCTCGTTGAAACCGGGCCATTTCGACAGCCGCGGTACCGACAGATTCCAGTAGTAGGCGATGGTCTCGTGCACCGGATGGCCTTCGCGCGCATAGCGAATGGTCGGTGCCAACAGCTCGCCCATTTTCAGTTTGCCAAAGCGATCATGCAGGGCGAACCAGCCATCGACCGCGCCTGGCACCGTCACTGGCAGCGGCCCATGCGAGGGAATCGATGTGTGACCGTGTTCGGCAAACCATTCAAGACTGAGCGACTTCGGCGACCGACCCGAGCCGTTGTAGCCATGCAGTTTTTTGGTCTTGGGATCCCAGACGATCGCAAACAGATCGCCACCGACGCCATTGCCGGTCGGCTCCATCAACCCTAGGGCTGCATTGGCTGCGATCGCCGCATCCACCGCGCTGCCGCCGGCCTTCATCACATCAAGGGCGATCTGCGTCGCCAAAGGATGCGAGGTCGCCGCCATCGCATGCGGCGCGTACACCACCGAGCGGGTGGCAAAGGTTTGGCCGGTGATTCGATCCATGGCGTGGCTAGCAGTGGTCGCCAGTGCGGCGACAAGCAGGAGAGCAATTCGCATGATGAGCGGCCACCAATTTGGATACGAAGGATAGTGCCAGCAGTGACGTGCAGAAGGTGTGGCCCGCATCCGCAGGCGCGACGCCGAGCGTGCTGCCCGTTGCAACGCCGCCTTTCAACTCGTTGCAGACCGACGCAATCACCCCACCCCCAAAATCCACCGCCACCCCAGCAAGCTCAGCAACGACAAAGGCGTCCCGAAGCCCACCATCGCAGCAGCCAAGCTCGGTGCCAAACGATGTGAGATCGCGAGTGCGCTGGCGGTGATCATCGGCGCCATGGCGGACTCGAGGACGCTGGCTTGCAGCATGCGATCCGGCATGTCGAGGCCGAGGCACAGCGCCCACGCCAAGATCGGTAGCACCGCCAGCTTCAAGATCAGGCCAACCGCCAACGGCGAGCGATCCTCGCGCCTGACTCGCAGCCGCAACTGCAAGCCCACTGCTAGGGCGACGATGGGGAGCAGGGCATCGGAAAGGCGCTCAAGCACCTCGGACAGCCACGCGGGTGGGTTGGCCGGCATCAGGCTGACCGCGATCAGCAGCGCAATGAACGGCGGGAAGCGCAGCACTTTTCCGGCCACCATCCGCAACGTCGGTGGGCGCTCACCGCCGTAGCGGGCGAGCACCCATAAACCCCAGGTGCTCAAGATCAAGAACGAGCCGAACTGATCGTAGGCGACGGCGTAGGGCAGCGCTTCACGACCGAGAAAGGCTTCGATCAGGGGATAGCCGAGGAACGAGGTGTTGCCCAGTGGCACGCACAGCAACAACACCGCGCGCTCGGACTCGCTGAAGGCCAGCAATTTGCCGAGCAGATAGACGACACCGACGCTGAACAGCAGCAGCAGCCACGGCACGACCATCAAGCCCAGCAGAGTGGTCTCGAACTCCAGCTGCGAGGCAAAGCGCAACACCGCCGCCGGCAGGCAAACGTTGAGCGCAATCTGATTGAGGGTGATGGCCGCCGACGCTGGCAGCAGGCGCAGCTCGGCGCAGAGTTTGCCGACGGCGATCAGCAGCAGGACCAGCGCGAAAGCGCCTAGGGCCACAGGATTATCAGCTTGGGGCGCAACGACACATTTCTGGCCACCGTCGCCAAGCTTCTGGATTCCCGCCTTACTCGCGCTGCGCGCTCGCCCTTCGGGCCAGCTTCGCTGTTCGCTCGCTGCGCTCGCAGTCGCAGGAATGACGATTCTTGGTGATCAGTCATGGGGCAGAATTGAAGTACTGTCGAGCTCGGCGTCCAACCGGTCAGCCTCAATTCGCGCCGCGCAACTGACGAAGGCTTTCCAGCTGCGCGAATGCGTGGTCGAGTGCCTGCGCGCCAGCTGCGCACCCAGCGATATCGCCGGCGCGTGCGGCGGTCTCGACGATTCCTGCGGTCGCCGACAAGGCCAATGCACCGACCAGTCGGCCGGCACCCTTGATCTTGTGCGCTTCGCGGCCCACCCGCACGGCGTCACCAGCGGCTTGTGCTTTCAATAGCAGCAACAAATCACCGCGGGTGGTGGTGACGAAATCGGTCAGCACATCGCGTTCGACGTCGGCACTGCCGCCGCTGATTTCGGCCAGCACCGAGGGATCGAGAATGGGCAGGGCAGTGGCTTCGGCCACGCCCGGATGGCTATCGGCAGCGCCGTTCAACAGGTGCGGCAGCCAGTGCTGCAGGCGATCCAGCAGGATGGGAATCGTCACTGGCTTGGTCAAAAAGTCGTCCATGCCGGCTTCCATGCAGCGCTCGGATTCGCCTTTCATGGCGGCGGCGGTGATCGCGATGATCGGCGTGCGTGCCGCCTTGCTGATTTGCTCGTCGGCGCGGATGGCGCGGGTCAAATCGTAACCGTCCATCTTCGGCATGTGGACGTCGGTCAGCACCAGCGCGAAACGCCCCTCGCGCCAACGCGCCAATCCTGTTTCGCCATCCTCGGCAGTTTCGCAGGCGAAGCCGGCCAGTCCCAACTGGCGCGCCAACACCAGTCGATTGGTGGGGTGATCGTCGACCAATAACACCAGGCTGCGTTGGCGTTCGGCTTCCAGAGTGCTAGGCAATTGACGCGGCTGGAATGCCGGCACGCTGAGTGGTTCAAAACCTTCGCCACCGACGATGTCTTCCACCTTGCCGCGCGCCAACAACACCACCAAACGGATGGTCGTTCCAACCCCCGGCGTGCTTTGCATGCTGACGCTACCACCCATCAGATCGGCCAAACGTCGGGAGATGGTCAGGCCTAGGCCGGTTCCGCCGTAGCGTCTGGAGGTGTCGGCCTCGGCTTGGGTGAAGGGCTGAAACAGGCGCTTCTGCGCCTCTTCGGAAATGCCGATACCGGTGTCGCTGACGCTGATCTCCACACGCTCATCGTTGTCATCGGCCTCGATCACGCGCACGCCGATGCGAATGCTGCCGCGCTCGGTGAACTTGAGGGCGTTGGAGACGAAGTTGGCGAGAATCTGGCGCAGCCGCACCGGGTCGACGATGTGCGCGCGGCCAAGGCCATCGTCAATCTCGATGGTGAGCATCAAGCCCTTGCCGGAGGCCGCGTCCATGAAGTTGTAAGACACCCCGGTGACCAGCTTGCGCAGCGAGACCGTGGTCGGCGACAGATCCAGCCGGCCGGCTTCGATCTTGGAGAAATCCAGAATGTCGCCAATGATCTGCAGCAGGCTTTCGGCCGAGTGCTGAATGACGTTCAATGCGCGCCGCTGTTCGACATCCATGCGGGTGTGGCTCAGCACCTCGACCATGCCGGTGACGCCGATCATCGGGGTGCGAATTTCGTGGCTCATGGCGGCGAGGAAGGCGCTCTTGGCCCGGCTCGCTTCGTTGGCTTGTTGCTCGCTTGCCCGCAGTTCGACTTCCAGTCGTTTGATCACGGTGAGATCGGTAGCCACGCTGAGCAAGCCAATCAGGCGGCCTTGGTCATCGGAAATGATCGACACCGCCACCAACACTGGCACTGCCGAGCCGTCTTTGCGGCGCATGGTGAACTCGCGCGGCGGCCAGCCGGCTTCGGCCATCGCCACCAGCGCGCGCCAATTGGCCGGTATCGGTCGATCCAAGGCAACGGTCAACTCGTGAGCGAGTGTCTCCACCTCCGACTGATCGATCAACCTCGGCAGGCGCTCAGCCCCTTCGGCACCCTCGGCCGCCGCGAACTGGCCAATCAACTCCTCGGCGCGATAGCCAAGCAACTCTTCGGCAAACGGGTTGACGTGGGTGAAGCGCGCCTTGCCGTCAAACGCCAAAATCGCGATGCGCGCGGCCGACAGCAAGGAGCGTTGAAACAGATCGCGCTCCTGCAAGGCACGTTGCACGCGCTGAATGTCCTCCAGCGACGCGTTCAACTCAGCTTCGTACTTTTGCACTTCGTCGCGCATGTCAACAAACGCATTGACGACTTCGCCCAATTCGCCGCGCGGCTGGTAGCGCGGCTCCTCATCGAACTTGCGGCGACGCATGGCATTGGCCAACCTGACCAAGCTCTCCACGCCGCGATAGATGTTACGGACGATGTTGCGGCCGACCAGTGCGACCAGCAGCAACGTCAGCGCGCTGATGGCAAAGCGCATGGCGCTGGCACGCTGCATGCGCGCAACGTCTTGCCGAACCATTATCTCGGCCCGAATGAGTTCGAGGTCGGCCAAGTGGCGTAACCGCGTTGCCAGCGGGTCGATGGCCGGGTACATCTCGACGTCTGCAAAGCGACCCAGAGCCGATAGATCCTGCGCATCCAGAATGTCGCGCAGACGATCCACCGCGCGGTCGGCATCGACGCGTGCCTCTGCGGCTTCGCTGAATAGCTGTTGCTGCTCCGGCGAGCGGTCCAGCATCAGCAGGTCTTTCCAATGCAGCTCGATGCGCAAGGTCGCGCGCTCAACGATGGCCTGCGCCTGTTCCCAACTCATCAGTTTGTTACGCAGCTTGAACACGGTGTCGATGACATCAACGCCGTAGGCATCTGATACCGCCACCGACCGGCGCAGCCCTTCCAAGGACTGTGTTTTAAGATGGTCGAGGGCCTCACGCGTGCGCGACTGGCTGATTTCGTCCAGCACCAGCACGCCCATCGACGCCACCAGCAGCACCCCAAACATCGCCAACAATTGCAGGCGGATGCTGAGTCGCAGATCGAGTCCGCGCATGCCGGTGGCTCAGCGATTCATCAACAGCGATCCATCAGACCTGCGGTCGCCGCCAATGCGCGACCACGTCGGGCAATTGCTCGCCCGCCACCGGGCGACTGATCAAATAGCCCTGTGCGAACGTGCAGCCGAGGTCGGCCAACATCTGCCACTCATCGACATTCTCGACGCCCTCGGCGACCACGCCCAAGTTGAGCTTGCGAGCCAAGCCCAGGCTGGCTTCGACCACCGCCCGCTTGCGCGGCTGCCGCGGCGCACCGCTGACAAAACTCTGGTCGATTTTCAGCTCGGTGAACGGAATCTGTGACAGCTGCGAGAGCGACGAATAGCCAGTACCGAAATCATCAATCGACAAGCCGAAACCCTTCAAGCGCAGCCGCGCCAACACGTTTAGCGCGTGCGCCGCCTCGCCCATCACCGCACTCTCGGTGATTTCGAGCACCACTTCGCGCGGGTCAATGTCGTGTTTGCGAACGATGGCCAAGTAGCGGTCCACCACCCCAACATTGGATAAATTCAACATCGAGACGTTAACCGCCACCCGTACGTGCAGTCCGCTGTTCGCCCAACGTGCTTTCCACGCGCAGGCGGCCTCCAGAATCTGATCGGTGAGTTGATCGATCAAACCTTCGCGCTCAACCACCGGAATGAAATGCGCCGGTCGCACGAGCTGACCATCGGCATGCTTCCAACGCGCCAACGCCTCGACTGCCACCACGTGACCATTGCTGAGTGTCACTTGTGGCTGAAAATAGGAAATGAACTCGCCCGCCGCAAGCGCGTCTTCGATCGATTCGCGGCTGATCTCGACCCCGACCTCGTCGTCGAGATCTTCGTCCTGCAACTCATAGGCGGTCATTACTTCCGCCAGCTTGGCAGAGGTCAGCGGCTTCTCCAGCGACGCCAACACCCGCAAGCCGTAAGCGCGAGCCATGGTCTGCACGGTATTGAGCAAGGCTGCATCCAGCGCGCTGGCGACCACCACCGCGCGCGCCAGCTTGGCTTGCGCCAAATGCCCGATCAGTTCGATACCGTCCATGCCGGGCAAGTCGAGGTCAACCACCACGATGTCAGGAATCTCCGGCAAGGCACGCAAAGCGGCCAGAGCCTCATGCCCATCGACGGCTTCGTAAACCTTGGACACGCCGAGTTCTGCCAGCAAACGCAGCGCCATCCGCCGCTGGAAACCGTGGTCCTCGACCACCATGACACTGAGCTTGGCGAAAGCCATCGACGCTACCCCCGCAACGTGGATAAAGAGCTCGAGAAGCCATCAAGCGCCTACTGCGGCCGCCGCCGAGCGCCCGTGGCGGCGGCACGCCGCGCGAAAACCGCGGTCATTTGGCTAGCCAAACTCCCTAGTTTTCACACGACGCTCCTTGCCACGAACGCTCGGCGACGCCCTCGCAACGGCGCTCGATTGCTTCTCAAGCTCTGAGCGTAGCGCAGCCGTGGTGTCAGCGGAAAGCGCGGTTTTTCGCTAAAGGGGTCGTCGGGCGGCGGTGATAAACTTCGGCGACCTTTCTGGCCGCTGAAATCCATGTCCGCAACCGCCGCTGCCGTCGATACCAGCATCACGCTGGAAGACAAATACACCCGTACCGAAGGGCGCATCTACCTGTCGGGTGTGCAAGCGCTGGTGCGCCTGCCGCTGATGCAGCAGATGCGCGACCGCGCCGCCGGCATCAATACAGGTGGCTTCATATCGGGCTATCGCGGTAGTCCGCTGGGTGGTTTTGATCTGGAGTTGTGGAAGGCCAAGAAGCACCTTGCCGCCTCGAAAATCGAATTCGTGCCCGGCCTCAACGAAGATCTCGGCGCGACCATGGTCTGGGGCACCCAGCAAACCAACCTGTTTGAAGGTGCCAAGGTAGATGGCGTGTTTGCCATGTGGTATGGCAAAGGCCCCGGCGTCGATCGCAGCGGCGACGTGTTCAAGCACGGCAATGCCGCCGGCACCTCAAGACACGGCGGTGTGTTGGCGCTGGCCGCCGACGACCATGCCTGCCGCAGCTCGACCCTGCCGCATGGCTCTGAGCTGGAATTTGTCAGCGCGATGATGCCGGTGCTCAATCCCGCCGGCGTGCAGGACATCCTTGACATGGGCTTGCTGGGCTGGGCGATGAGCCGCTTCACCGGTCGCTGGGTGGGCTTCAAGACGATTGCTGAAACGGTCGAGTCCTCGGCCTCGGTCAACGTCAATCCGCATCAGCTCGACATCATCATTCCCACCGATTTCGAGATGCCAACGGGCGGTCTCAACATTCGCTGGCCAGATCCGCCGCTGAACCAAGAAATGCGTCTGCATCAATATGCGGTGCAGGCGGCGGTGGCATTTGCGCGTGCCAATCGCATCGACAAAACAGTGATCGATTCGGCCAACGCGCGCTTGGGCATCATCACCACCGGCAAGAGCTATCTCGACGTGCTGCAGGCGCTTGAGTATTTGGGTCTGGACCGGCGTGCCTGCGAAGACATCGGCATCCGCGTCTACAAAGTCGGCATGACGTGGCCGCTGGAGCCCATCGGCATGCGCGAGTTTGCGCGCGGACTGGAAGACATCATCGTGGTGGAGGAAAAACGCTCGTTCATTGAGTCGCAAATGAAAGAGTTGATGTACAACTGGGAGCATTCGACACGGCCCAGCATCGTCGGCAAGTACGACGAGTCCGGCGCTTGGATTTTGCCCAGCACCAACGAGTTGACCCCAGCGCGAATCGCCCGCGTCATTGCCGGTCGCG
>JANNWF010000339.1:0-2260 GCA_031408455.1 Pseudoxanthomonas sp.
CTCGACCGCTTCTTCGACCTGCACGTGATGGATGCGGCGCAGCATGCAGTGAATGGCGCGCTCACAGGCGATCCCGCCAAGCGCAGCGATGGGCTGGCGCTGTCGGTCGAGAAGCTGGACCGCGCCTACGCCTGGCTGGAAGTGAAGTTGGCCGACAAACACTGGGCGGCGGGTGATGCCTTTACGCTGGCCGATTGTGCGGCGGCACCGGCATTGTTCTACGCCGACTGGGTCCACCGCATTTCCGAGGCCTATCCGGTACTGCGCGCCTATCGCGCCCGCCTACTCGCCCGCCCATCCTTCGCTCGCGCGGTGGATGATGCGCGGGTGTTCCGGAATCTGTTTCCATTGGGCGCGCCGGACCGGGATTGAGTTTCGCGGGATCGACGCCAGATGATGCTAGCAGGCGAAAATCGCCGGCCGTTGGACCTCCGCGGAATAGTGCGGTTTTGGATGGTCGCCGCACTGGAGATTCGGCTCGACGACCATTGTCGGGGTGGAGGCAAAAGGATTGCCTATTCGGTTCAATCCCTGCAATCGACGCCGTATGGTGGTCCGCCAGTCGCCATGGTTCTCTCGCCTAACCCCACAGGAATTCACCGGTGAGCAAGTCAAGTCAGAGCAAATCATCCAAGGGTCGGCCAGTCAGCATCGGCATTGCTGACGATCAACGCAAGGCCATTTCCGAGGGCCTGTCGACTCTGCTGGCCGATAGTTACACGCTGTACCTGATGACTCACAACTTCCACTGGAACGTCACCGGGCCGCAGTTCAACAGCCTGCACATCATGTTCATGCAGCAGTACACCGAACAGTGGACCGCGCTGGACGACATTGCCGAACGCATACGCGCGCTGGGTCATCCCGCGCCCGGCACTTACAAGCAATTCGTCAGACTCGCCTCGTTCAAAGAGGTCGAAGGCGTGCCCAAAGCTGACCACATGATCGTACATCTGGTTGAGGCGCAAGAGGCCACGGCGCGCACGGCGCGCGGTCTGTTTCCGCTAGTTGAGAAAAGTAACGACCAACCGACCGCCGACCTGCTGACCCGCCGCTTGGAAGTCCATGAGAAAACGGCGTGGATGCTGCGGAGTTTGCTGGAGGCCTAGGGTCTGTTGTCATGCGGGTTGGCCAAGCCAACGCGTATGTAGCAAGCCTAACGACGCTGCCGAAACTCAAACTTTCTGCGCACTCTCGGCAACAGCACTCCCAGCCCCAAGTAATACGCACCCCATGTGAGCGCGAAGACAATGGCGGGTGCAGACCCGCCTGGCTCACGGGGCGGCAGCAGAGTCGTCAGCATCATCAACAGCAGAAATGTCGCGATAAGGCATGCCCACGAAATCATTGCCGTCACCTCGATCGCTCGACAGTGCTCGACGCTAAACCAGACGACGCCTTTGGTCGGCATCGTTCGCGATCCGACGAGCCATACGCCGCTTACGATCATCCACGGCGCATCCCCCTGAATCGCCGTCGAAGTGCCAGAAAGCAGCACAACGATCGCACCAAAAGCCACGCAAGCAATTCGCATCGGCTTGGCCGGATAGCGGATTGCTTGCCCCGCACATATGGCGAGCATAGCCATGGGGAACTCGAACATGATCTGGGCCGTGAGCAGGTTTGACGCCTCCCGAAGCAACTGGGGATTCAGCCCAGTGCCCAACAGAATCATGCTGACCACAAATGCTCCTGTGACCAACTCCCGCAGGTCGAATCGACCCCGCTTCTCTTGCGGCAGGTCGCGTTTGACGGCGCTCTCGCGATCACTTGATCGCATGGGCGCTTGGGTGCTTTTGCTGATGGTTGGGCATCCGCCGAGTTTAGGCGGGCGGCAGGGCGCTAGGCGAGCCCCACTCCGCCTCTGCATCAATGCCGAAGCCAGCGCAGGAAGGATCTTGACCCGCCAACCTACTCGTGGCCGCATTTATCGCGCGCCGAGGGTGCGTCTGGATGTGGCCACTCGTGGCGACGCGTCGTCTTGTATCGATGCGCTGGGCGTAGCATGGCGGTCAGGGAAGTCGGGGGCGACGCATGAGCGAAAGTGGACTCTTCGAGATGCTGCGGGACGAGACCTTCAACAGTGAGTCGGCACCAGATTGGAAAGTGCTGGTGGTGGACGACGAGCCTGAAGTGCACTCCGTCACGCGGATGAGCTTGCGCGGTCTTCGCTTTCGCGACTGCGGCATCGAACTGCTGAGTGCCCACAGCGGCATGGAGGCGCGCCAGCTGTTGGCGCAGCACGACGACATCGCCCTCC
>JANNWF010000340.1:0-4932 GCA_031408455.1 Pseudoxanthomonas sp.
GTGCTCTGCTGGGGCTTGAACTTCTTCGGTCAGTTGGGCGACGGCAGCCAGACGCAACGCTTGTTGCCCGGTGCCGTTAGTGGCCTGAACACGGGCGTCAGCGCCATTGCCATAGGCGGCTTTCATGGTTGTGCGCTGCGCGCTGGCGGTGTGCAGTGCTGGGGTGCCAATGCGTTTGGGCAATTGGGCAATGGCAGCAGTGGCGATCAAACTAACGCGGTCGCGGTGCAGGGCCTTGCCGACTCGGTACAAGCAATCACCGCGGGTGGTCTGCACAGCTGTGCCTTGCGCAACGGCGGCGTGCGCTGTTGGGGGCACAACTTTGCCGGCCAATTGGGCGACGGCAGCGATCAGTTTCGCTTTAGTCCAGTCGATGTGGTCGGTCTTGGTAGCGGCGTTCGGGCCATTGCCGCTGGCATCTCTGCGCACACCTGCGCGATCACCACGGCGGGAGGCTTGCGCTGCTGGGGAGCCAATGAAAGCGGCCAGCTGGGCGACGGCACGCGTATCCAACGAATGACCCCCGTTGACGTGCAAGGCTTGAGCAGTGGCGTGCAAGCGGTCGCGTTGGGTGCCGCTCACACCTGCGCCGTGCTGAGCGGCGGCGCGGTGCGCTGTTGGGGCGCCAATAACATCCTGCAACTGGGCAACGAAGTCTTTCAGGATCAACTGACACCGGTGCCGGTGGTCGGTTTGGAGAGCGGCGTAACCACGCTTGCGCTGGGCCGCACTCACAGTTGTGCGCTGGGTGCGCAAGGCAACGTGCGCTGCTGGGGTCGCAATGATGCCGGTCAGGTAGGCGATGGCAGCAGCTTGAATCGCGCCGCTCCGTCTCCGGTGACGGGGCTCGGCACGGGCGTGCTCTCGATTTCAGCCGCCGCCGAACACAACTGTGCCGTGCTGAGCGTTGGCAGCATTCGCTGCTGGGGTTCGAACTATTCTGGCCAATTCGGTAACGGCGAGTTTGGCGGTCGGCCGGTGGCTGTCGTGGTCAAACGTGACCGCGATATTCGGCGTCGTCCCACGCCTCCGGTCGATGCCGCGATCAACTCGCCCGCGTCCAATGCCAGCGGCCAGTTTCTGGTGTTCGAATCCCGTGCTACCAATCTTATTCCCGCCGACAGCAACAGCAGTCGCGACGTGTTTCGCGTCGACACTTACAGCGGTGAAGTGCGGCGGGTCAGCGTCGACAACGGCGGCGCTCAGTTAAGCGGTGACGCTGGTGAAGCCGCGATATCGGCGGATGGTCAACAGGTGGTGTTTGTTGCGCCTGACGCGGCGGTCAATGCCTTACTCGGCGAAAACAGCAAACGCCGCGAAGCGCGCCAGAAGGGCGGCCAAGCCGGCATTTTCCTGCGCAATTTGCTGACCGGTACCACCCAGCGGGTCGGCACCGCCATGAGCGACGGCAGCGCGCCGCAGCTCGCCCAAGGCAGCAGCGCCATGGTGTTTACGAACCTCAACACCAATTCTGCCCTGGGTCCGACCGATCGCCCACAGGTATTTCTGCAATCGCTGATTCCGCAATCGGGTGGCGGCCTGCCTGCGCCCCGCTGTCTGTCTTGCAAGGCGGTGGCGAGCAATGGCAGCGACAGCGCACAAAACACGGACGGCATTGCCAGCGCTGCGGTGATCTCAGGTGATGGTCGCCACGTGGCTTGGCAATCGACGGCCAAAAATGTGTTGGCGGGGGTCACAGCCAGTTGCCCCGATGTCAGCAGCAATGTGGTGTTACGCAACGTGCTGACCGGCAGCGCGCAAGTCATCAGCGCACCAGCGGCGGGCGGCAGTTGCGGCGGATCGAGTAACGCCAGCGTGGCGCCCAGCATCGACTTCGACGGCGATAAGCTGGTGTTCCAAAGCGATCAACCCTTGGTCGCAGGCGACGACAACCAACTCAACGATGTATACCTGCGCGACTTGGCCGGCGGCGGGTTGCTGCGTCTGAGTCAAACGACTGCGGGTGCCGGCGGTAACGCGCCCTCGACCAAGCCCGCCATCGCCGGCGATGGTGGCTCGGTGGTGTTTCGCAGCGAAGCGCGCAATCTGGTGGCGGGTAACGCCGATAACAACGAAGTGGCCGACGTGCTGGCCTGGAGCGGCACCACCGGCAACCTGCAGCGCGTCAGCGGCAACGCGCTGGGCGACCAAGCGGATGCGCTGAGCGACCAGCCGGTGCTGAATTTCTCCGGCAGCTTGGTGGCGTTTGAGTCCGACGCTCGCAATCTTTTGTTGGGCACCGGCGGCGTGCTGGATGGCAACGGTCTGACCGATGTCTTCCAAACCGCCAATCCATTGGCCGGCGTGCCGCTGAAGACTGCCACTTGGTGGAAGCAGAGCGAGTCGGGCTGGGGCCTGCACGTGATTGACCAAGGCAACTTGCTGGCACCCGCGTGGTTCACCTACGACGTCGATGGTGAGCCCACCTGGTTCTTGGTTAGCGGCGCGTTTCCGCAGGCAGATGGCAGTTATGTGGGCGACTTGTTCCGCTACACCGGCGTGCCGTTTGCGCAGATCGTGGGTCCCGCTGCCGACCCCGCAAATCCTGTGGGTGCAGCCACCTTGCGCTTCAACGGCGATCAATCGCTGCAATTTAGCTACAGCGTCAACGGTGTGGCGCAAAGCAAGAGCATGACCCGGTTTCCATTTGGCGGTCGCGATCTCGCTTGTCGCGCCAGCGCCGATGGTTCACGTCAGAACGCGAGCAACTTCAGTGATATCTGGTGGGGCGGCGCCACCACGCCGGGCTGGGGCCTGATCCTGATCCATCTCGACAGTCAACTGTTCGCGGTCTGGTACACCTACGATCAGGACCGCGAGGCGGTGTTCTTTGTCATTCCCACCACCCTGCAAGCCGATGGCAGCTTCAGCGGCGGGGTGTTTCGGCAAGCCGACGGCATTCCGTTTTCGATGATCAACGAAGCCATGCCGAGTTCCGGGTCGACGCAGATCGGCACCGCCAGTTTCCGCTTCACCGATGGCGGCAATGGCACCTTTGCCTACAGCATTGGTGCGGTCAGCCAAAGCAAACCCATCAGCCGTCTGCAGGTCGGATCGGTGGCCGCAAGTTGCGAGACCACGGCAGTGGCCGAGTGAGGACGTTTGGACACTGCAACATTGCTGGACCTGGTTGATCGCCGCGATTTTGCTTGTAGGCTTGCGCCAGCAACTCTGACGGAGGCGGTATGACCATTCTTATTCGCGGCGGCACGGTGGTGGACGCCGAGCACAGCTATCGCGCCGATGTGCTGTGCGTCGATGGCCGAATCGCAGCAATCGGGGAAGCTCTGGAAGCGCCCAGCGGCGCACAGATCATTGATGCCGGCGAGCGCTTGGTCATGCCCGGCGGGATCGACCCGCACACCCACATGCAACTGCCTTTCATGGGCACAGTGGCGAGCGATGATTTTTATACGGGCACCGCCGCAGGTTTGGCCGGCGGTACCACCAGCATCATCGATTTTGTGATTCCCAATCCGCAGCAGTCGCTGATGGAAGCGTTCAACATCTGGCGCGGCTGGGCGGAGAAATCAGCGTCCGACTATGCCTTCCACGTCGCCATCACTTGGTGGGATGACAGCGTCCATCGCGACATGGGCCTGCTTGCGACCGAGCACGGCGTTTCCAGCTTCAAGCACTTCATGGCATACAAGAACGCCATCATGTGCGACGACGAAATCCTGGTGAACAGCTTCACTCGCTGCCTAGAACTGGGTGCACTGCCGACCGTGCACGCGGAAAACGGCGAGCTGGTCTTTCGCTTGCAGAAGGAACTCGTTGGGCGCGGCATCCTCGGGCCGCAAGGCCATCCAATGTCGCGGCCACCCGCGGTGGAAGGCGAAGCCGCCAATCGCGCCATTCGCATCGCCGAAGTGTTGGGCACGCCGCTGTACATCGTGCACAACTCGGTCAAACAATCACTGGAAGCAATCATGCGGGCGCGCAACGAAGGTCAGCGCGTGTTTGGTGAGGTGCTGGCCGGGCATTTGCTGATCGATGACTCGGTGTATGCGAACCCGGATTTCGAGTTCGCCGCCGGCCATGTGATGAGCCCGCCGTTCCGCCCCAAAGCCCATCAAGAGGCGCTGTGGCAAGGCCTGCAGGCCGGCCACCTACAAACCACTGCAACCGATCACTGCTGTTTCTGCGCGCCGCAGAAAGCCGCGGGGCGCGACAATTTCACGCTGATTCCGAATGGCTGCGCCGGCATCGAGGATCGCATGTCCTTGCTGTGGCACTACGGCGTCGGCACGGGCCGCTTGACGCCGTCGGAGTTCGTGCGGGTAACTTCCACCAACGCTGCGCAAATCTTCAATCTTTATCCGCGTAAAGGTGCCGTGCGCGTGGGTGCGGACGCCGATCTGGTGGTCTGGGACGCGCACAGTTCGCGCACGATTTCCGCGAAGACGCATCATCAGAACATCGACTTCAATGTGTTCGAGGGACGCAACGTGACTGGCATCGCCACGCACACGCTTTCGCGCGGACAGTTGGCTTGGGTGGAAGGTGATTTGCGGGCGGAGCGCGGGCACGGGCGGTATTTGTCGCGGCCGACGGGTGGGGATTATTTGGAGGCTAATCGGGTGCGGAATTTGGGGGCGTTGGGCTGAACGCGTGCAGCTTTGTTGCACACTCTCAACGTCGTCATTCCGGCGCAGGCTGGAATCCAGCCTTGGAGCCGTCATTCCGGCGAACGCCGGAATCCAGCTTTCCTTGCTCGTCATTCCGGCGCAGGCCGGAATCCAGCCCTTGCTCGTCATTCCGGCGCAGGCCGGAACCCATCTTTCCTTGCTTCACTCGCGTGAATTGGCTTCAAGCTGGGTTTCGTCCACCTCAGCGGTGGCCGAGTCACTTCTCTTTGCTTCGCCAAAGAGAAGTAACCAAGAGAAAGGCGACCCCGATGTGGCGCTCGCGATGAAGCCGCGAGTTCGC
>JANNWF010000341.1:0-12034 GCA_031408455.1 Pseudoxanthomonas sp.
CTGTTACTGCTGATGAAGCTCCTGTCACCACTGCTGCCGCCGTCATTGCTCAAGTTCTCCTGCGTAAGCGTCGAGGGTACAGCGAAGCACCGCCGACAAAACAGCTACATACGATTGCAACGGAGTCAGCAAACCATCAGAGTCGCTAGGGTGCGCCCCAGCAGCACGCGAGCTACCATGCCGCCATGTGCGGTCGCGATACATTTTTTGCCACCTGGGCGCAGGTTCGAGCGTTCTCCCAGCCCTTGCCATTGCTCACGCCCGCTGAGGAGCCGAGTGCTGCTTACAATCGCGCGCCCACCCAAACTGGCTGGGTCATTCTGGCGGCGGAGACGGGCGCGCGAGTGACGCCCATGCGCTGGGGCTTGATCCCGTTCTGGGCCAAGGACGCCAAGCTCGGCTACAGCACCATCAACGCGCGTATCGAGTCCGCCAGCAGCAAACCCGCCTTTCGCGAGCCTTGGAAGCGGCGGCGCTGTCTGGTGCCCTCCTCCGGCTACTACGAATGGCAAGTATTGGCCGATGGTAAATCCAAGCAACCTTGGTTCATCCACGCCTGCGACGAACCGCTGCTGATGTTTGCCGGCCTCTGGGACCGCTGGCACGGCCCCGACGGCGATATCGACAGCTACAGCATCCTGACGCAGCCTGCCGCCGGCGCGATTACGCAAGTACATGATCGGATGCCCCTGATCTTGCCCGGATCGTTGTACGCGGATTGGTTGCATGGCGAACCCGCTTCCGTCGCCGAAGCCGCACCTGTGCCCGCACTCAGCTTCCATCCGGTCGCAGCAAGCGTGGGCAATGTCCGCCAGCAGGGCGAGGGTTTGATCCGCGAAATTGCTGTTCCTCAGTCATCGGCAACGGTGTCCGCTAAGCTGTTTGCCTGATTGCAGCCCGCCCCACGCGATTTCTCGCGCCGCCGGTTCAATTCCGCTAGTGGTCGCGCACGACGCGAACCACCTCCTGCTCATGCTTTCTTTTTATCTCGCAAGACTCATTCAATGACAGACCCATCTACGTCCATCCGCGTCAACAAATACATCGGCGAAAGCGGCCATTGCTCGCGCCGGGAGGCGGACAAACTGATTGCCGAGCGTCGCGTCACCATCAATGGCAAGCCGGCGAGCAACGGCAGCCGTGTCGAGGCCGATGACGAAGTCATGGTGGATGGGCAAACCGTGCGCATTCGCGGCGTCGCTGCCGGTACCCGCAAACACGTCTACATCGCGCTCAATAAGCCCGCCGGCATCACCTGCACCACCGAGCACGATGTCAAAGGCAACATCGTCGATTTTGTCGATCACGCGCCGCGCATTTTTCCCATCGGCCGGCTCGACAAAGACTCTGAAGGCTTGATCCTCCTGACCAGCAACGGCGACATCGTCAATGAGGTGTTACGCGCGGAGAACGCCAAAGAAAAAGAGTATCTGGTCGCCGTCACCCAACCGATCAGCGACGAGTTTCTGCGCGCGATGGCGAAAGGCGTGCCGATCCGCGGCGAACTCACGCAACCCTGCAAAACCAGCAAACTGGGCAAGTACGGATTTCGCATCGTCCTGACGCAAGGCTTGAACCGGCAGATCCGCCTGATGGCCGCGCATTTCGGCTATCGCGTAAAAACCCTGATCCGCGTGCGCATCGTCAACATCAAACTCGGCTATCTGAAGCCAGGCCAATGGCGCAATTTGACCGAGCAGGAATTGCGGGGACTGTTGCCGCAGCGAACGGAATGGTGAGGGCAGCGGCTGCAGTTGCAAGTTGTGCGAACGGTGGTGTCCAGCCATGACAAGCAGCGGAGCAAGCTCCGCTCTACGAGAGCGGGAGGCGTCTGCTCACGTTCTGGTATAGCCGAGCTCGGCTGCTTCGCAGTCACGCAGGGAAGAAGGTCGAAATCGGCCATGTTTCGCGTGGTGTAACGCGCAGGTTCATTCTCGTCGTCGGCGTGGACTTGGTCCTGACCCACCTCGTCCAGCGGAATCCGCCCAACAGGTTCCGCGCAACGTCCCCCTCCCACCCGGCGGCGGCATGCGAGCACCGACGAAGTTGAACAGCTAGACCAGAGATTGGCGATCATTCCGCCGGCCGATTGACCATGCTTCGGTGGGCCGCGATCGGCCAGAAACGGCCAGCTTCCTGTTGCCACAGACAGCAAGCAGCGAATCGATGGAGGACGGCACTCCTAAATTACTCGCTGCCATCGTAAGCTCGCGCGCCCAAAGAGGATGTGCGAACGACCGCTCTGCGCTGGCCCGGCGTGATTTTGAATGACTCACATGGGTCGGGTTGCGCATCTTGCTTACGGAGGTTCCCCTCGCGCCTGCGGCTCATCGCTCGAAGGTAGCTCGTCAAAGAACTTCCAAGTGTTTGCGCCATCGAAATTGCGCACTTTCACTGACGCCACGAACTCAGGATCAAAGTTTCCCAAGTGGACGCCATGCCTGACTCCTGGCTTGAGATCGAGCGGCTCCCAGTGCGTGACACACCCGCAGGTCCGGCAACGGATCGTCTTCAGAGTTCTATCGCCCTGAATATACTCGGCGGTGTTCTCGGGGTGCCCTTCAATCTCGACGGTGCCGAATTCGAAATAGACCCACGGTCCTCCGATGCGACGACAAAACGAGCAGTTGCAGGCAGTAGCCACAACGGGCGTGGAAGGGAGCTTCAGCTTGACAGCGCCGCAGTGGCAGGAGCCTTGATGCATAGGGGGGCGATTTCGAATAACGCGGGAGCCCGCGGCCGTGGTGATTGCGGCATGACGAAGCTGTGGGGAAATACTGGTCCGATCTTGCTTCCTGTCGCCACAGAGAGCAAGGAACTAATCCCTGCCTACGGACGAGCAAAGCGATACGTTGCGTAAAGGAGCCTCTGAACAATTCGTCATTGCGAGGAGCGAAGCGACGCGGCAATCCAGACGGACTATATAAATCAAGGCTCTAGATTGCTTCGCTACGCTCGCAATGACGGTTCGGTGGATTTGTTCAGAGGTTCCTAAAGATCAGTTAATGCCCAGCAGTTTTGCGCATTTACTGTGTTGCGCATGCATAGGCAATCTAACGAATCTCTAGAAAAACTGGTCCCGATCTTGTTTCCTGTTGGCGCGAAGGAGCTTGAGATGCAATGGGTCCTAGAGTTCCAGCGTCATGTGGATGTCAGCAGTGCCGTAGGCAACCGAGCCCTCTGCAGGTGCGGACTGACGGAAGCCCAACGATGTGTATAGACAAGAACAAGACGCCGCTGTTCATCGCGCAGGGCGCTAACGATGCGCGCGTGAGAAAGACCGAGAGCGAGCAGAAGGTCGAGGCGCTGAAGGAGCGAGGCGTCGACGTGCAGTACAGGTCAAGGACGGCGAGGGCCAAGGTTTCCGCAGCAAGGAAAACCATTACAAGTTCTAAGGCGCGAGTATTGACTACAAGAGTGGTGCGCTCAGGGACGGTCTGAAAGAACACTGTTTCACGGCGAAAACCTGGGCAAGCTGGTGATCCGCATCTGATGCAAGCCGGGTTGCCTGCATGCCCGGCTTCAGCGATGAAAATGAAACTCGTTGAACTTCGGGTTGGCTGCCGCGGCGGCGGCGAGGTATTTGCGGCCCTTGGCGCTGTTGCCGGCGCGCGAATAAATCAGACTGGCGTGATAGAGGATGTGCGCGTCAGCCGTCTTCTGCTCCAGCGCTTGGTCCATCGTCTTGGTCGATTCGCCAAACTGTGCACCTTGGTACAGGGCCCAGGCGAGGGCATCCAGAGTCGCTGGCGTGCGCCGGAGCTGCAAGTCCTTGCGGGCCCACTTTGCGGCCTCAGCAGGAGCAGGATCGCGCAGCGATTCTGCATCGCTGTAGAGACCTGCCAAGTGATGATAATAGTGAGCATGGCCGGCATTGGCAGCGGCGAGGTAACCCGCGAGTGCCTGCTCATGACAAGCCAGCGCATTGGCGGCGTCGCCCATCAGCGCATAAATGTCGCCGCGTGATTGCTGAAACTCGGGACGCGGCGCGAGCTTCAGCGAACGCGCTGAGTAGTCCAGCGCCCGCGGGAAATCGCGCTTGGCGGCGTGCAACTCAGCCAGGTGGTCCAACAGATCAGCGTCCGCGCCGCCCACCTCCAGCGCTTTTGCATAACGCGCCGCGGCCTGCTCCCAGTCGCCGGTGCGGAAGAGCGTCTCGCCCAGCCGCACCAAGCCCCAACCAAGCAGCGCCGGTGCGACCGCCTGTTCAGCTCCGAGCAGAATGCCGGTTTCGAGTGATTTGACCGAACCCGCCGAATTCCCTTCGGCCCACTGCAGGTTGGCCATGCGCACCCACCCGATCAGATCGGGGCTGGTGTCGAGCAGTTTGGCGTAGTCGGCGCGTGCGCCGGTCAAGTCGTTGAGACCAAGCCGGGCGTCACCGCGCAGGCCGATGGCGGCCGGAGCATCGGGGTCGCGGTTCAGTGCGCGCGCGGCAACGTCGTTGGCTTCAGCGAAACGATGTTGACCGAGATAGCTCGCGCCCAGAACCAGCTGTGCGGGAAGATAGTCGGGAACGCGGCGCAGCGACTCCTGGGCAGCGCGCTCGGCGCGCTGGTAGAAGCGGTAGTCATGGGAGAGCCTGGCGCGCTCGAGCGCAATGCCGGCCAACTGCACCGGCAGCGAAGGGTCACCCGGTGACGCCTTGATCCGCGCCTCCCAGAACTGGATGACCGGGTCGGCATCCGCTGGATCGGTGGCCTGCGCGGGCTGCGACTGGGACGCAGCTCGCAAGTCCGGCTCAGTCGCCGCCCACACGGTCGGCTGCAGCTCAAGCAGTGCGAGCGCCGCAAACCCGGCACCGCGGAAGGCCAGCCGACGCCTCAGCGCAGTCGCTCCGACAGAGCACCGCACCGGCACTGCTCGACCTGATCAGTTCCGCGTCAGATCTTCCGCACCCGCGGATGGCGGGAACGGCATGTGCGGCTGCGCGAAGAACGGAAAGATGTCACGCATCGGCAGCTCGTTGTCGTTCACGGCGTCGCCCTGGAACGTACCGTTGTTTACCAGGGTCACGATCGTGTCGATGATGTCGTCATTCGGGCGGCGCCCGTTTGGAAACGCTGCCGCGGGATTTTTGCCACCCTCGGTGCCGGTGTTGGCGAGCGAGGTGTCGAGCCGCAGGTAGTCGCCGTTGCTCACCGCGATGTTAGCGAGAATATTGATGAACGGGTTGGTAACTTGCAGCGCGACGAGGTTGGCGACGATGTCGGTGGCCAGGCCATCAGCGTTGGTCGCGTCACGCTCGGGGTTGCTGCGGTTGTAAAGATCCTTTCTGCTGTAGGAGACGAACACCGTGTTGACCGCTGGAGTGGCCATGCGGTCGATGTTGACGTAGGCGCCAGTGCTGGTGTCGTTGGCGGGGTTGATCGGGTCGAAGATTCGAGTGGTCGCCTTGCGCTGGACAAACGCGGCCATGCCGACCGTGTTGCCCGCCGAGCCTCTCAGAAAGCTGACCGGGACGCGCAGGTCGGCGACCAGTGTATTGGTGCCGGCGAAGCTGTCGCGACCGCGGGTGAGGATTGCCGGGTTGATCTGGTTGGCGATACGCGAAGAGCGGTAGGCGAGTTCGGCGCCGAGATCGAAGAAAAACGGGTCATCAATCAGCCCGCCGAAGTAACTCACTCCGGTAGCGGGGTCGGTGGTTACAACAGAAATCTGCTGGGCTTGCGTGCCGCCACCAAAAGTCGGGGCGCCGGGCGCACCGAATGCGGCACGGGCAATGGTTGTCGGAGCGGAAAACACACGGCCGGGACGAAAATCGGGTTGTGGACCGAGCACGATTCTGGCGGTCTGCGGGACGGTGCGGCTGGTCTGCTTGGAGTGCGTGATGTCGATGAAATAGTCCGGCTTGGCGTCGCCGGTGTTCTCGAACGCGAAGCGGATGCGCAAGGTGTCGTCAAAGAAGCCGGCGTTGGCATTTTCCGCCGGCGTGATGAAGCTGTGCAGCGTGACCGCGCAAATCGCAAAATTGTTGTCGTTGGGGTCAAGAAAAAAGTAGACGTCGGCGATGTCGGCACCGAGATCACCCGCCACAATCGGGGCCTCCAGGTGATCAGCGGCGCTGGCTATTGGCGCCAAACCGGCCAGCAGCAACGCGAGCGCGGCGGTATTGGCGATGTGTCGGACTCTTGCGAACTGATTCATCACGATTGCCTCCAAGTGCAGCGCTGCCCAACCCGCATCAAAGACGTCCAACACCGGGTTGAGTGTTGCACATCATGCTGGCGAGGGCACGGGCAGCAATACATTTGTTTGCAAGTCCGGTGTATTCCGCAGTGTATTCATCGATCCCGAATGGCCTCGCATTCGGTCATTGGCGCTATAGTCAAGTCGCTATGACTGGCGGCGCACCGCGGTGCGTTTCAGACTTCCGACCGGCGACCATTGGGGCTCCATTGATGAAGCACATCCTGCGTCAAGCCCGAGGGCTGTTGCTTGCATCCAGCTTGCTGATGGCGTTTGCCGCCGCAGCACAAACGGGATCACGCAGTTCGCCAGAGAACATTGGCAATGAGGCACCGTTCGCTCCGATGAGCGAATCTCCGTTCCTTCCCAACGCTGTGTTGACGGAAGGATTCGACAGCGTCACCAACTGTGTCACCGGCTGGAACTGTCAGAACCTGAGCAATCCGGTGGGTACCACGGGCTGGTTTCAGGGCGATCCCACGGTCTTTCCTGCACAAGCCGGGGCCACCAACGCCTACATCGGTACAAACTTTAACAATACCCTCGCCGCCAATACGATCAGCAACTGGCTGATCACGCCGCAGGTGAACTTCAACAGTGGCGCACAGCTGCGCTTCTGGACCCGCACTAGTACCGGGCAGTTCCCGGATAGGCTCGAAGTACGCATCAGCAGCAATGGCGCCAGTACCAATGTCGGTGCTACCAACACCTCGGTGGGTGATTTCACCACCACCCTGATCACCATCAATCCGGCGCTGCTGAACGGTGCAGGCGCCTGTCCGCCAGCTGCCGGCGCTTTTCCGGTGGTCTTTTGCGAGATTGTCCTGGGTAACGCGCAAGGCATCCCGACCACCGGCTCGGGTCGCGTCGCCTTTCGCTATTTCATGCCTGACGCTGGTCCCAGTGGCGCTAATTCTCTTTACATCGGGATCGATACTTTCAGTTATGACGATGCAGCAGCAGCCGGCGTCGAGCAGATTTATGGGATCACCGGCAGCAATGGCGGTGTCAGTCTGGTCCGTTTTCCAGCCAATGCCCCCGCCAGCGTGACTACCGTCGGCACACTGACCGGTGTGGTGGCCGGCCATGCAGTGCGCGCGATCGATTTTCGCCCGGCCAATGGCCAGCTCTACGCGCTCAGCAGCAATGCGAGCAACGGCTACCAGTTGTACACCGTCAACCTGACCACCGCGGCGCTGACGCCGGTCGGTTCGGTCGGTACTGTCGCAACAAATTTTCCGGCCACAGTTTCCATGGATTTCAATCCGGCCGCAGATCGCCTGCGGGTGGTGACCGGTGACGTGGCAGGCGGCGGATTTGCTGCGGCCCGCAGCTATCGCGTCAATCCGAATGACGGCGTCCTGGTGGCTGAGGACACCGCGCTGGCCTATGTCGTCGGTGATCCCAACGCCGGCAACAACCCGCCGCTGCCGACTGGCATTGCCTACGATCGCAATGACAACAACCCGGCGACCGCGACGACTCTGTTCGTCTGGGACTTCCGCTCTGACACGCTGTCCCGCTTGGGTTCCGTCGATGGCACACCGATCAGCCCAAACAGTGGGCAGGCGATCACCCTCTTCACCCCGCCGGTGTTTTTGACCGGGAATGCCGGTCTGGGCTTTGATGTCGGTGCCGGCGGCGTTGCCTATCTGTCCTACGTCGCGTTCCAGTCGCTAGCTGCACGCAGCCCAGAGGGCACTGGTGGTCCAGAGACCTTCGCACAGGTCAACTTGGCCACCGGCGCCCTCACTGTCGTCGGTACCTTCCCGCTCGCAATTAACATCCTCGATATTTCCGCGCAGTTGCCGGTGCCGCCGGCTGCAGCTGACCTCAGTGCAACGCTGGCCGACAGCCCCGATCCAGTCGCTGCCGGCACCAACCTGAGCTACACCGCGACCGCAACCAACAATGGGCCGAGTCCGGCTGCTGCGGTATCGATCAGCCTGCCGCTGCCAGTCGGCACATCCTTTGTTTCGGCCTCGCCAAGCGTCGGTGGCACGTGTTCCGGAGTCAGCACCGTGGTCTGCAACTGGGTCGCGGCCACCGCGCCCGGTGCCGGCAACGCCCGCAATGTCGTCATTGTGGCTTCGGTGCCGGCTGGCACCGCCACCGGCACTGTGTTCAACGCCACGCTCACGGTGACGACGACTACCCCCGATCCAACCCCAGCCAACAACAGCGCCGCACAGGCAACCACCGTAGGCAGCGCTGCGGCTGATCTGGCAATCACACTGAGCGATGCACCGGATCCAGTGACCGCCGGCAGCAACCTCAATTACACGGCAGCCCTGAGCAATGGCGGTCCAAACGATGCACAGAATGTGAGCATCACGCTGCCGTTGCCGGCCGGCACCAGCTTCGTAGCTGTCACCGCCAGCGCCGGGGCTGTTTGCAATGCGGCCAGTCCGGTGGTCTGCAGCTGGGCGGGGGCGACGATTCCGGGCGCTGTGCGCACTGCAAGCATCACTGCGTTGGTGAGCTCTGCCCAAGTCTTGAGTCTGAGCGCTACGGCGACCGCGGCAGCGGCCGGAGATCCGAATCCTGGCAACAATACTGCCACCGCAGTTACCAACGTCATCACCTCGCCCAACCTCGCGATTACCGCGGAAGTCGAGCCCAACGCTACCTTTGCAACCGCCACGGCGCTGTCGTTCAGCAGCGGACTGGCGCTGGGCAATCACGCGATCACTCCGGCGGGCGACCTGGATTTTTGGTCGGCTACGCTGATCGCGGGCCAGCGCATCTGGATCCTGACCGATACCGGTGGCCCGCAAGCCGCAGGCGCGACCAGCACCGACACGGTGATTGACCTGCTGGCTCCGGATGGCACCACCGTCATTGAAAATGAGGATGACGACGGCACCGGCACCGGTGGTGACGGCAGCGTCGAAAGCCTGTTTGCCTCAGCGATTGCAGGCCGCACCATCGCCGCCACCGGCACTCACTTCATCAGGGTCCGGGGTTTCAACGCGAACGACGTCGTCAACCCGATCGCGATGTTCGTCGCACGCACCTCCGCGGCCGACCAGAGCGCTGAAGTCGAAGGCAACAACACCTCCGCAACCGCCAATCCTGTGGTGACCGGCTTGAGCGTGCGCACTGGCAGCATCGGTGTGGCGGCCGATCGCGATTTCTACCAGATCAATGCGGCGGTGGGCGACGTCATCTACTACTCGGCTGACGCCGATCCGGAACGCGACGGGATTGGCACTGACCTCGTGCTCGAATTGCGCGCCGCCGATGGCACCACGATCCTGCAGTCCGTCAACAGCTCGCTGGTCGGCAGCTTGGCCGACCCGGCGGCCGAAGGCAGTCGTTTCAATGTGCTGACCACGGGGACCTACTACCTGGTTGCCGCACACTCCAGCGCCACCGCCACTGGCAGCTATCACCTGATGGTGGCCAATGGCCCACCCACTGAAACCATCTACGGCATCACCGGCCCGAGCGCTGGCGCCAGCCTGATCCGCTTTGCCTCCAACGCTCCTGCGACCGTGACCACCATTGGCGCGCTGACCGGTGTGGTCGCCGGCCATTCGGTGCGTGCAATCGATTTCCGTCCGGCCGACGGCAGGCTCTACGCGCTCAGCACCAACACGACCACCGGCTATCAGCTTTACAGCGTGAACCTGACCACGGCGGCGCTGACCCCGGTCGGCCCGGTCGGCACCGTCGCAACCGCCTTTCCGCCGACGGTTTCGATGGATTTCAATCCGGCCGCAGATCGCCTGCGGGTGGTGACGAGTGACGTCGCAGGCGGCGGATTTGCTGCGGCCCGCAGCTATCGCATCAATCCGAATGACGGGGTCCTGGTGGGTGAGGACACAGCGCTTGCCTATGTCGCGGGCGATCCCAACGGAGGCAACAGCCCGCCGGTCCCGACTGGCATCGCTTACGACCGCAACGACAACAATCCCGCCACCGCGACGACCCTGTTTGCCTGGGACTTCCGCTTCGACACCCTGTCCCGTGTGGGTTCGATCGATGGCACACCGATCAGCCCAAATAGCGGGCAGCTCACCACGGTCTTCACCCAGCCGGTGTTCCTGACCGGCAACGCGGGGCTTGGATTTGACGTGGGTGCGGGCGCCATTGCCTATCTGTCCTACGTCGCGGCACCGCTATCCAGGGGCACCGGCGGTCCCGAGGCGTTCTCACGGATCAACCTGGCCACCGGCGCCGTCACCGCCATCGGCACCTTCCCGAATGGAATCAATGTGCTGGATATTTCCACGCAGTTGCCGGTAATCGCGGGTAACAGTATTTTCCGCAACGGCTTCGAGTGACCAGCTTTGCCAGCAGCACGCGCTGCACGGCGATGCGCTCTGTGGTGCGCGATGGCCGGTCTGGTCTGCTGGCTCGCTCTCGCCAGCACGGCACAGGGACATCCGCTTTCGCAGGGCGCGATGACCGTCGTCATTCATCCGGATCATGTCAGCGTTCGGGTGCGGGTCACCGTTGAAGAAGCGCTCATCACCACCCTGCTCGCGGGTCCACCCGAATTGCTCGACTCGCAGCGCTCCGAGTGGCATGCGCACTATCTGCTCGATCACCTGCACCTGTCGGCCGACGGCCTGCCGCTCAGTGGCCGCCTGACTTCAATCGCCGAGCCGGGCAGCAGACCACCCGACGAGACGCGCGCCGCTGATACTGAGCATGCTTGGTACGATTTCGACTATGTCCCCGCCAACCCGGCGCTCAAATTGTCGCGGCCGAAGCAGGTCGAATTCCGCCAAGACGTGCTGGTCGGCGTCGAATTGGCGCCGGGTGTGAACTGGGACGCGTCGTACTCGCTGAGCGTGCGCACCGCCGGTGGAATTCCGAGCGAAGGGCTGCTGCTCACCACCCGGTCAGTGCTCGTCCACGACAACACCTGGACGACCGCACAACCCGGATCGCGCACCGGGCACTGGCCACTGGTCCGCGACTACGTGGCCCATGGGATCCACCACATCCTCAGCGGCTTCGACCACCTGCTGTTCATCAGCGCCCTGGTCCTGGCAGCACTGTCCATCTGGGACTTGGTGAAAGTGGTCAGCGCATTCACCCTCGCACACACCCTCACCCTGACCCTGGCGGCACTGCAGCTGGTGCATGTCCCCTCGTCACTGGTCGAGCCGATGATCGCCGCAAGCATCGTGTTCGTCGCAGCGCAGAACATCTTCTGGCCCCGCCAGTCGCGCGGCTGGGGCCGACTCGCCGTTGCGTTCGGATTCGGGCTGTTCCACGGCCTGGGCTTCGCCGGAGGTTTGCTGGATGCCATGCAGGAGATGGCCGGTTTCACCGTCCTGCTCGCCATCGCCGCCTTCAGTCTCGGCGTAGAAATCGGACACCAGCTGATCGTGATCCCGCTGTTCGGCGCCCTCAGCATCGCCTCCAAAACCCGCCACAAACCGGACGACCGCAAACGCGTTGCAAGGCTCGCGCTACGCTACGGATCAGCCACCATCGGCCTCGCCGGAGCCTATTACCTGGTCGTGGCGATCAGCTCGGCATAGTTGGGGATCGGCTTCCCAGTGGTGTCGCGAGGGAACCTTCGACAATTCAGCCGGCACCTAGACGCCAGCCAGCGCGCAGCGGTTGCCGCTGAGTTGACGAATATGACGCAGGGCGCGCGGACCGATTTGGAACCTTCTGCAAACTTGCAGAATGTCAGTCAAGCCGCCGCCGCCGAACTACTCAACGGATCAACCCACTGCCGCAAAAATTAGGCTGTTTAGGAACCATTTAGCCCACCGTTAGCCCCTGAAAACGAAAAGGCCCGCCGAAGCGAGCCTAAGTCATTGTTCTATATGGTGGGCGGTACAGGGATCGAACCTGTGACCCTTGCCGTGTGAAGGCA
>JANNWF010000342.1:0-18689 GCA_031408455.1 Pseudoxanthomonas sp.
TGCTGCCGTTGTTGGCTGAATTTTCAGGGTCCGCTGAGGTCCTCCTGTCGATGACCGAAAACGATACTCAAGACCCGGCGAAGTCGACGCTGTCCTTAGGAGCCATTCGTGGCCCGGCAGGACGCGGCCGGCAATTGAACGCGGGTGCCGCCGCAACCACCAAGCCATGGCTATGGTTCTTGCACGCCGACAGCCGATTTGATGACTCCGCCCTGCGCGCGATTGAGCGGCTCGGCGATGCACCCGCCTTGGGCTATTTCGATTTGCATTTTCATGACGGTGGCGGAGCGATGCGCATCAACGCCTTTGGCGCGTGGTTGCGCAGTCGGCTGCTGCGGCTGCCCTTTGGCGATCAAGGCCTGTTGCTGCCGCGTGCAGTGTTCAACCAACTGGGCGGGTTCGATGAGCGACTTGTCGGCGGCGAAGATCACGCCTTGGTCTGGGCGGCGCGCGGTGCAGGCGTGCCGCTGCGTCCCCTGCGCGCGCGGCTATCGACCAGCGCGCGCAAGTACAGCGAGCAGGGCTGGTGGCAAACCACGTCGAAGCACCTGTGCTTGACGTGGTCGCAGGCGCGCCAATTCTCGGCGGCTAAACCGTTGCGTGAAAGGTGATGACCGCAGCACTCGCCATCTTCGTGAAGACACCGGGGCATTCGCCGATCAAGACTCGGCTCGCGGCAGGCATCGGCGTAGACGCCGCTTTGCGGTGGTATGCCGCAGCCGCAGAGGCAACCGCCAGCATTGCCGAGCAGTTTTCGCGGGCTTGCGCGGCGATGATTTACTGGGCTGTCGCTGAAGCGGATGCGTTGGCAGATTCGCGCTGGGCAGGTTTGCCGCGACTGCCACAAGGTGCGGGCGGGCTCGGCGAACGGATGGCGCGCGTGCATTCCCAGTTGGTTACGCGACATGGTCGAGGCATCTTGATTGGAGCGGATGCGCCGCAACTCGTGGCCGCTGAATTGCTGCGTGCGGAGCAATGGCTGCATAGCGAAGAGCCACGGCTGGTGCTCGGTCCGGCCAGCGATGGCGGCTTTTGGTTGATCGGTGCCAATCGCGTCTTGCCAATGCAGGATTGGACGGCGGTTGCCTACAGCCAGCCCCATACCGCACTCGATTTTCGCCGGCGAATGCAGGCGCATGGCGCTTGGCTTGAATTGGCTGAGTTGGCCGATGTGGATCATGCCGATGACTTGGTCGCGCTGATCCATGCGCTGGAATCGCGGGCCGAGCCGTCATCCTCACAACGGCAACTTCTTCAGCTCAGCCGCGGGCTGATAGCAGCAAGGGTGAGCACCTGAACACCACCGATGTACTGGCCGTCGAAGGACCGCTGCGGTTGTCGGCATTTGTCCTCGTCGGGATCCTGTTGTGGGCCTTGCAGCGCCGCTTCGCCTTGCGTGGTGACGGCCGCGCGGATCGCCGCCTGCTCAGCAATCTGGGCTTGGTCGCGATCGGAAGCGCCTTGCTGCGCCTCGGATTTCCACTGCTTGCGGTTGGCTTGGCGGTCAGTGTAGAGGCACGCGACGGCGGTCTGTTCGGCTGGCTGCAATGGCCCTTGTGGATCGAATTCATCCTGGCGCTGCTGCTGTTGGATCTGGCGATCTATTGGCAACACCGGGTATTTCACGTCGTGCCCTGGTTTTGGCGCCTGCATCGCGTGCACCACAGTGATATCGGCTTCGATGTGTCGACCGGTGTGCGCTTCCATCCGCTGGAGATCGCGGCATCGATGCTGTTCAAACTGGCCTTGGTTTGGTTGCTCGGGCCGGCTGCATTGGCCGTCATTGCGTTTGAGCTGCTGCTGTCATTGGGCAGCCTGTTCACCCATAGCGATTTCGCATTTTCAACCACCCTAGATCGTCGCCTGCGTTGGCTGTTCGTGACACCTTCGATGCATCGCATTCACCACTCGGTCGTGCGTGTGGAAACCGATAGCAACTACGGGTTTCATTTGTCGCTTTGGGATCGGGTGTTCGGGAGTTATCGGGTCGCACCGATGTCGCCTGAGGGTGAAATGGCTATTGGGTTGCAAGTTTTTCGCGGATCGGATTCGCAGGGGTTATGGGGGTTGTTGAGGCAACCGTTTTTGAGGAGTGAGCGATGAATCGCTGGGGTTGGTTGTCCGGGCATTCTGGCGAACTCCGGAATCCCGCCAATGAGCCGTCATTCCGGCGAATGCCGGAATCCATTCGGTTCGTCGCCCTGTCGACAAGCACCGGATCGCCGCTTTTCATGCTTCACTCGCCTTCTGGTGTCACGTCGAACGGTTTCGTCCGCCTACGGCGGCGGCCGAGTCACTTTCTCTTGTCTCGCCAAGAGAAAGTAACCAAAGAGAAGGCGACCCGAGCACCGCGCGGCTTCGCCGTTCCCTGCGCTGCTCGCTGGCAGCCGGCCGGCACCTAACTCGCGCATCCATGCGCTCAAACAAAGGTGCCTTTCCCCGTCTGCCAGCTCCGCTGCTCGGCGCGATGACGGGGCCCAACAGCAAGAGCAAGAGCTGAAACAAGAGCCGTGAGTCCCGAATCCCCAGTCCCGAATCCCCAGACCCGATACCAGTCCCGAGGCCCCAAAAATGCACAACACCTGGCCCCAGCTTCAAGGCGGTGACTTTCCCGCTATTCAACGTCGTGGGTTGAGCACGTTGCAGCTCAATCTCGGCTATCTGTGCAACTTGAGTTGCATTCATTGCCATGTGAATGCGGGTCCGCGGCGGACCGAGTTGATGGACTTGGCGACGATGCAGTTGGCGTTGGAGGTGGCGGAGCGACATGCGGTCAAGCAGTTCGATTTGACCGGCGGGTCGCCGGAGATGAATCCGCACTTTCGTTGGTTGGTGACGGAGGCGCGGGCGCGGGGGATTGCGGTGATGGATCGCTTGAATCCGACCATCATGGAGGAGCCGGGCTATGAGTGGGTGGGCGAGTTTTTGGCCACTCAGCGCGTTGAGGCCGTAGCGTCCTTGCCTTGTTACAGCGCGGCGAATGTCGATGAACAGCGCGGTGATGGGGTGTTTGAATCTTCGATTCGTGCGTTGCAGAGTTTGAACGCGCTGGACTATGGCAAGCCCGACAGCGGGCTGGTGCTGAACCTGGTTTACAACCCCAATGGTGCCTTTCTGCCGCCTGACCAAGGCAAGCTGGAAGCCGACTACAAACAATTGTTGGGCGAGCGCTTCGGAATCGTCTTCAACCAGCTGTTTGCGCTTGCCAACATGCCGATCAAGCGCTACGGCTCGTGGCTGGTGTCGAAAGGCAAGTTCGATGACTACATGCAGACCTTGCGCAACGCGCATCGGCCGGAGAACGTCGCCAACGTGATGTGCCGCGACTTGATCAGCGTCGACTGGCGCGGTTACTTGTACGACTGTGACTTCAACCAGATGCTCGATCTGCCAACCGAAAGCAATGGCGAGCAGCGGCCGCATTTGCGTGACTTGCTTAGCGGTGCCATACCGCGCCGCGTCGCCGTCGCCAAGCACTGTTTTGGCTGCACAGCGGGCCAGGGTTCAAGCTGCGGCGGTGCCCTGGCGGCCTGAAGCTGAGTGGCGTCGCCACACGTTGACTCATCCCGAAATCAAGTTGCGAGCGCGTCTTGGCCGTCTACGTCAAGTGCCGCCGTCAGTCTTGGTAAAGCTAGTTGGCGGGCAGGTGAACAAGTGATTTGGGTGCGCGCGCCATGGCGTCGCCGTCGCCGGATACTGCGCCCGCCGGTCATCCCGACGGGCTGCCAGGACTCACCACAAGGATCGCCTCATGCGGAAACACCTGTTGCTCGGCGCTGTTGGCAGCGCCCTCATGTTCTGCTCACTCGCGGCGACTGCTCAAGATCGCCCGTTCTATCTGCACGGCACGCTGGGACAAGGCACGATCAATGATTCCCGTTTCGTTGATGACGACAACGACACCGCGCTGGGAATCCGCTTTGGCTGGCGCTTCTTGCCATGGTTGGCGGTGGAGGCAGGTTATGGTCAGCTCGGTGACTTCCAAACGAACTGTGGTGGCGAAGTTTGCCCGGCCGTGGTTTTTCCCGAGTTTGAGTATGAAAGCATTGAGCTCGGCTTGAACGCGCGGGTGCCGTTTGGCGAAAGCAAGGTGTTCGGCATCGCCCGCGCGGGTTTGCACGAGTTCGATGTTGGTTTTGGCGGTTCGGAAACTGAGCCTTACTACGGTGTCGGTGTGGGCTATGCGTTCAACGATCGCTTCAGTGTGAGCCTGGACTGGGATCGCTACGAAACGTCGGTATCGAGGTTCGACGTGGATCGCTTGGGATTGGGACTAGAAGTGGCCTTCTAAGTCGCGTGCGATTACTCGACGCCACGCCTTATTGGCGTGGCGTTCGTAGGTTGTCAGGCGCTGATCGCGGCTCGCTACTGCGCCAAGGGTTGATATCGATGCCGCCGCGGCGGGTGTAGCGGGCGTACACCATCAATGATGTCGGCGAGCAGCGCTCGCGCAGATCGACAAATATCCGTTCAACACAATGCTCGTGGAAGTCGGCGTGCTCACGAAAGCCGGCGAGGTAACGCAGCAGGCTGCCGCGATCAATTCGTGGGCCGCTGTACTCGATCTGCACACTGGCCCAATCGGGCTGGCCGGTGACCGGGCAGTTCGATTTGAGTGCATCGCTGGTCAGCGTTTCGGTCGCCTGTCGCTGCGGGTCTGCACGTAGTACGCCAGCATCGGGTGGGCCGTAGTGATCGATATCGACATCAGCGTCGTCGATGGTCTCGCCCCACATGACGCCGATGGCCGTCGCAGCGCCGCTGGTTTGCGCCAGCAGTTGCACGCTCACCGTTGCGCCAGCCACCGCACTGAGGTCGACGCGAAGCTGCGTTTGCAAGCTTGCCTCATCGGCTGCTCGTTGCTGCATGTAGCCATTCAAATACAGCTTCAGCGATTTCGATTCGATCAAATTGGGCGAGTCGGCCGGCACATCCATTCGCAGCAGCGCTACCCGTGGCCGACCGCGACTATCGAGCCACGAAAATTCGTAGGCATTCCAGATGTCGGCGCCGAAGAAAATGTGCTGCTTATCCAAGCCAAGGGTTAGCCGTTGACCGGCACGCGGAATCGGAAATAGTCGGCTGGCGTCGTAATGGCCGGCATATACGGTGGCTTTGCCGAGTTCGGAGTCATGGGCGGAATGCATACGCAAAGTGTAGGTCAGTGGCCGCTTGTCGTAAGCTTGGCCTTGGGCCGGGTGATTTTGATGCTCGGGACCTCGAAGCCGTCTGCCTAAGAGCAAGAACGGCGGTAACATTCCCCGACGACAACCAAGGACCAAACCATGCGCACACATTATCTGCTGGCAACCACCTTAAGCGCTCTGCTGCTATGCGCGGCCAACGCGCAAGCGCAAGACACCAGCTTTTACCTGCACGGCAGTCTCGGCCAAGGAAAAATCGAGACCGAGCAGTTCGTGTCATACGAGGACGACAACGACACCACCTTGGCAGTGGCGTTTGGCTGGCGCTTGCGGCCGTGGTTGGCAGTCGAGTTCGGCTACAACGATTTCGGCAACTACCAGTCGCGCTGCCCGGCCGCTGTGTGCCCGCCCCTGCTGGTTTTCCGCGATCTCGATTACACCAGCTTCGAGCTTGGCCTGAACTTCCGCGTGCCGTTTGGTGACAGCGGCGTGTTCGGCCAGGCGCGCGCCGGCGTGCACAACTGGGATGTGGGGTTTGGCGGCTCCAATACCGATCCTCGTTACGGCTTGGGTGTCGGCTATGTCATCAACGACCGCTTTGACGTGAGCCTGGACTTCGACCAGTACCAGACCGACAACGCCATTCGCGATCTGGATCGCGTGAGCGTGGGCGTCGACTTCAAGTTCTGATCTGGCTCGCCCCGGCTCCAGTCGCAAACGACTGTGAGCCGGGGGGGCGGAAGTTGAATGGGCATCCGTGCAGACACTGGCACGCGTGCAGTTGATAGCATCGCTGCATGCCTTTTCGAAACAACCAAAACTCGTGGCTCGCGACGGGATTGCTGGCCCTGCTCTGCGCCACTGCGGCGCACCCACTGCTGGCACAATCACGCGCAAGCTCCGAAGCACATCAAGCTGCCGCTGAGCACGCCAAACGCCTAGATGACATCCACGTGGTGGCCCGTCGCCCCCGTGACCGCGCGCTTGAGGCAACCTCGCGCTTGTCAGCTGAGCGCATTTCCCGCATTGCAGCGATTCATGCCAGCGAATCTTTGAGCCGACTGCCTGGCGTGTGGATCAGCCGCGGCAGCGGGCAAGAGCAACTGACTGCGATTCGCTCGCCCGTGCTGACCGGAACGGGTGCCTGTGGCGCGTTCTTGATGCTCGAAGACGGCGTACCGATTCGCCCAGCCGCGTTTTGCAACGTCAACCAGTTGGCAGAACTGCCGACCGAATTGGCGGGCGGTATCGAAGTGCTGCGCGGTCCGGGCACGGCGGTGCATGGCTCGAATGCGCTGCATGGCGTGATCGATGTGCGGCCGCGGCGAATCAGCGATGAACTGCGCGCTGTCAGCTTCGAAGTCGGTGCGCAGGATTTCGCGCGCATGATGGCGAGCGCCGCCGATGGCGAGTATTGGCGTGTTGATGGCGTTGCCACCGACGCCGGCAGTTTCCGCGTCGATGAGGGCTATCGGCAGCACAAGCTGGTGGCGCAGTGGCAGGACCAGGCGCGCTCGGGCGAACCGCGCCTGTTGTTGTCGGCCAGCCGACTGGATCAGGACACCGCCGGCTTTGTCGCCGGACGGAACGCCTACCGCGATGACCGGCGCGACGACAATGCCAATCCAGAAGCATTTCGTCGCGGGCACGCGCTGCGCCTGCAAGGGCGCTGGCAATGGTGGCTCGATGGCAACGCAAGCATTTCTCTGGTGCCTTACGCGCGTAGTGATGCGATGCGCTTCTTGCAGCATTTCAACCTCGGTCAGCCGTTGGAAGAAAATCGCAGCGCGAGCGTGGGCGCGCAGTTGCTGTGGCAGCGTGAAGATGGTTGGCAGCCACAAGCGGGAATTGATTTCGAGTTCGCCAGCGGGGAATTGTTGGAAATCCAATCGCTGCCGCTGACGACTGGCACTGTCGGGCAACAGGCCACTCGCCCGGCCGGACGCCACTACGACTACCGCGTCGACACCGCCAATGTCGCCGGCTTTGTGCAGTGGAATGTGGCGCTGGCTCCGCGTTGGCAGGTGCAGGCAGGACTGCGCGGCGAAGTGCATCGATTTGACTACGCCAATCGTATCGGTGACGGCAACCTGCGCGATGACGGCAGCGCCTGCGGCTTTGGTGGTTGCCTGTTCAATCGACCGGCGGATCGTAGTGATCAGTTTGCTGATGCCAGCGGCAGCATCGGTTTGCAGTGGGACATGGATGAACGGCACACTTTCGTCGCGCGTTTGGCGCGCGCGTTCCGAGTGCCACAAGCCGGCGAGCTGTATCGCTTGCAGCGTGGACAAGCAGTGGCTGATTTGCAGCCGGAGACCTTGTTCGGACTGGAATTGGGCTGGCGCGCGCAAACGCGGTTATGGTCAGCAACCGTGGATGCTTACGACTACCGCAAGCAGCACGTGATCCTGCGTGACGCGCTGGGTTTCACCATCAATGACGGCCGCACGCGCCACCGTGGTATCGAGTCCAGCCTGCAATGGCAGTTGCACGCGCAGTGGTCGCTGGGCGCCGACCTCGCGTTTGCCGATCATCGCTACGCATTTGATCGCGACGCTGCCGCAGGCGAACTGATCCGCGCCGGCAATCGCATTGACACCGCGCCGCGTTGGTTGGGCGGTGCACGGATCGCATATGCGCCAACTACCGCAGGCGAGTTCGAGCTGGAATGGCGTCATCAAGGCAGCTATGACCTTGATGCTGCCAACACCGCGCGCTATCCCGGCCATGACCTGCTCAATCTGCGCTGGCAGCGCGCCTTCAACGCCCGCTGGACGCTGAGCGCTCGCTTGTTGAATGTGCAAGACCGTCGCTACGCCGAACGTGCGGACTTCGCCTTCGCTCAGCACCGCTACTTTCCTGGTGCAGGTCGCGAATTGTTCGTGTCGATCGCATGGCAACGCTGAGCGCCGGCCCTCGCACTAAACTTCAGGCATGACCTCACCCTGCAACATCGCCGCCGCCCTGCCGCGCATGGCCAGCGAGCGACCGGACCAGATCGCCATTCGCTGTCCCAGCGGACGCCGCGCTGATGGCGGCGTCGCCTATGCCAACGCGCTTAGTTACGCCGAGTTGGATCGACGCAGCAATGCCATCGCCGCCGGATTACACGAGGCGGGCTTAAGTCGCGGTATGCATGCGGCGTTGATGGTGCGGCCATCGCCCGAGTTGTTTCTGTTGATGTTTGCGCTATTCAAGCTGGGGGCGGTGCCGGTACTGATCGATCCGGGCATCGCCAAGCGCGCGCTCAAACAATGTCTGGATGAAGCGGCACCGATGGCCTTCATCGGCATCCCATTGGCGCATGCCGCGCGCTGCGTGCTTGGTTGGGCGCGTGCGCATGTGCGGCTACCGATTACCGTTGGACAGCGCTGGTTCTGGGGCGGACAAACCCTCGCGCAAATTGAAGCGCGCGGAGCGACGCTGCCGTTTGTCATCGCCGACACCGCGCCCGACGAGATTGCCGCCATTCTGTTTACCTCGGGCTCGACCGGCGTGCCCAAGGGCGTGGTCTACCGGCATCGGCATTTTGTGGCGCAGATCGACCTGTTGCGCGAGGCACTGGCGATCGCGCCCGGTGGTATCGACCTACCGACGTTTCCGCCGTTTGCCCTGTTTGATCCAGCGCTGGGGCTGACCAGCATCATTCCCGACATGGACCCCACACGGCCGGCGCGGGCCGATCCGCGCAAGCTGATCCAGGCCATCAACGACTTCGGTGTGACCCGTATGTTTGGCTCGCCAGCATTGTTGGACACCTTGAGTCGCTACGGCGAGGCCCACAGCGTGCGCTTGTCGACCTTGCAGCAAGTGACGTCCGCCGGCGCGCCGGTGCCGCCCGACGTAGTAGCACGCATGCAAGCCATGTTGCCCACCGACGCGCAAATCTGGACGCCGTACGGCGCGACGGAGTGTCTGCCAGTGGCGGTTATCGAAGGCAGCGAGTTGCGATCAACGCGCAACGCCACCGAGTCCGGTGCCGGCACCTGCGTAGGCAGACCCGTCATCGGCAATGATGTGCGGATCATCGCGATTGTCGACACCGCGCTGCCGAGTTGGTCCGATGTCAGCGAATTGGCTGCCGGCGAAGTAGGCGAGATCACCGTCGCCGGCCCCTCGGTGACCGACACCTATTTCGCCCGCCCCGCCGCGACAGCGCTGGCAAAAATCAGTGAGCGTCTCGCCGACGCCAGCGAGCGAATCGTCCACCGCATGGGCGACCTCGGCTGGTTCGACGAGGGCGGTCGGCTGTGGTTCTGCGGCCGCAAAACGCAGCGTCTGCAAACTGCTAATGGACCGCTGTACACCGAGCAAGTCGAACCGATCTTCTGCACCTTGAACGAGGTGCGTCGCGCGGCCTTGGTTGGCGTCGGCGCGCGTGGTCAGCAATTGCCGGTAATCTGCATCGAGTTGCAGCCCAACACGCCGCGTCAGGCTCATCGTGACTTGCTCGCCACTTTGCGCGACGTCGCCAGTCGGCATCCGCACATCGCCGAAATCACCACCTTTCTATTTCACCGCCGGTTTCCCGTAGACATCCGCCACAACGCGAAAATTGGTCGCGAACAGTTGGCTTTGTGGGCGGCGGGGAAGCTGGGGCGGTGAGTCGCGACCTCATCAGCTAGCATTCCCCCACTTGATTAGCGTTGGACTTCAGCTGTTGAGCCTCTCTCCCCTCGGGAGAGGGGTTGGGGGGAGGATTCGGGACTAGTGTGAGGCTCGTTGCCGCACCCAAACTCTCATCCGGCGCTTCGCGCCACCCTTAGTCGCTAGCCGCGACTTCGATCCCGGTGGGAGAAGGGTTCCTCATACATCCAGGCTGAGGTTGGACATTATTCAAGTTCCCCTCAGCTCCAAAAAAAGTAGCAAACCCATGGCAAGAGTGTTGGTGACTGGCGGCGGCGGATTTCTTGGCTTCGCGCTGTGCCGAGGTTTGCTCGAGGGCGGCCATGAGGTAACCAGCTACAGTCGCGTCAGCCATGCGCCGCTGGCGGCGTTGGACGTGCAGCAGCTGGCAGGCGATCTCGCCGATTTTGGCAGCGTGATTGACGCCTGCGAGGGCATGGATGCGGTGTTTCACGTCGCTGCCAAGGCGGGTGCTTCCGGCAGTTTCCGTGATTATTTCGATGCCAATGTGCGTGGTACCCGCAACGTGATCGCGGGCTGTCGTATGCACGGTGTGCCGAACCTGATCCACACCTCCAGTCCCAGCGTCGCCCATAGCGGTCACGTCGAAGTGCAAGGCGGCAACGAAACCACGGCACCGGTGGCGACCCGCTTCAAAGCCTATTACCCGGCGACCAAGGCGGTGGCCGAGCGCATCGTGTTGGACGAAAACGGCGAAGGCCTGCGCACCATCGCGCTGCGCCCGCGCTTGATCTGGGGTCCCGGCGATAACCATCTGTTGCCACGTCTGGTCAAGCGTGCGCAGGGCGGGCGGCTGCGCTTGATTGGCGACGGCAGCAATCGCATCGATACGACCTATATCGACAACGCCGTTGATGCCCATTTGAAGGCATTCGCGGCGCTCACCGGCAAGCTGGCAGGCCGCTGCGCCGGCAAGGCCTATTTTGTTTCCAATGGCGAACCCAAGCCGGTCGCGGAGATCATCAACGCGCTCTTGGCGACTGCAGGGGTGGCGGCGATCGAGAAAAAGCTGCCGTTTGCGGCGGCGTATGCCATCGGCGGCGCGCTTGAGCGAGTTTACGAAGTGCTCAATCTGCGCGGCGAGCCGCCACTCACGCGCTTCATCGCCGAGCAGTTGGCCACCCCGCATTGGTATGACATCGGTGCCGCACGCCGCGACTTCGGTTATGTCCCAAGCGTGAGTATCGCCACCGGATTGGAGCGGTTGGCTACCTGGTGGCGAGATCGCCGCAGCGCCTGACTAAAGTCCCTCTCCCTGCGGGAGAGGGGTTGGGGTGAGGGTACGGTACTCGCCTTCAAGCCTGATCAATCGAGCTGCGCCAAGTGCCTCTAAAAGCGAGAGAATTGGCGCGCTATTGGCTGGTTGAGTAGACCCATCAATTGGCGACAAGTTGAGCCTTGGGTGTTCAGCGAAACTTCGACGTGAATTTCGGCCGTTGCGGCCGTCCGTAGGACCACGCCCACCACGCCAACACCGCCATCCCGATCCAGCTTGCCAAATTGAGCAAAGTCGCCAAGCGCGTATCCCACTGCAACAGGCCCCAACGACTCAAGATGTTGAACCAGTCGTGCTCGCCACCACCGACCAAGGGCAGCTGTTGCGCGCGCGCATCAGCCAAGTAGTAGGCAACGTATTGAACGTTCTCCAAGCCCCAGGCCACACCCACAGCCGCCGACAGCGGCTGCTGCAAGCGCCAAAAGTGCCAGGTCACAGCCAGCGGAAACACAAACTGCATTAAGGTGCCGCCATACAGCGACATGGTGTTGCCGAGGATGGCGAACAGCAGATGGCCGGACTCGTGAATGGCAAGATTGAAATGATCCAACACCGGCACAAAATCGGTGAACCACATGAGCATGGCCAGCACCGCCAGGCCAAGCAAAAATGCTTGCCGAGACAAGGCTGGCAGGGTCGGCGCGGGCAATGGCGGTAGTGGTGTATTCATGCGGAGCGATGTCATGTTGCGACGAAGTGCAGCGGGGCAAGCTCCGCACAACAAGGGTAGGTGATGCGCCGTTGCTCTTGTAGCGGATCCGACCGAGCAAAGCGAAGGCGTACGCGGGCAGCGCGCTAACTTGCTCGGCTGCGTCGGGCTGTTGTAGAGCGGAGCTTGCTCCGCTGCTTTGGGCCGGAACCAGAACAGTATCGACAACCGTTACGCAACGCACATCCAATCCGGCCCTGCACATCTGCACCGCTACACTTAGTCCATGAACAACGAACTGCCACCCACTTCCCATTCTTTGTTGGCACCGCTGGGCCGCGCGCTGGAGGTGGTCATCAACCGCGCCTTGGCGCTTGATCCCGAAACCAGCGAGCGCTTGGCTGCGTTGAATGGCCGCCGCATCGAGTTGCATCTGCAAGCGCCCAAGTTGGCCATGAGCGTGACGGTTGCTGGTCAAAAATTGCGGGTTGGCCCCGCGCAGCCCGATGGCGAGCCCGACCTCAGCCTGCGCGCGACTGCCGGTGCCTTGATGTCGATGTTATTGCCCGACAGTGCGCGCTCAGTGCCAGTGGGCGCGCTGAAGATCAGTGGCGACGCGGAGCTTGCACAACGCGTGCAACGCTTGTTGCGCGACTTCTCGCCCGATCTGGATGCGGCCTTGGCTGGCGTGTTTGGCGACATCATCGGCGTGCAGATCGCGCGCACGTTGCGCAGCGCATTTGCTTCGGTCAGTGCCGGCGCCAAGCGCTTTGCCCAAGACAGCGCCGACTATTTGACCGAGGAGCGTCGCGATGTCGTCTCCAAGGTCGAGCAGGCGATATTTTTCGATGAGGTCGACGACCTGCGTGATGGCGTGGATCGTTTGGCAGCTCGCGTTGAGCGCTTGAGTCGATGAGAAGCTGATCGTATGAGTACCCGGCAATGATCGGCATGACCCAATTTCGCGGTGCGTTGCGCGCCACGCGCATCCTGCGCGTGCTGGTCAAGTACCGGCTCGATTCGCTGTTGGATGGCACCGGCGTCGAGCCCGTCGCGCGCCTGTTGCGGCCGTTCGTGCCGCGCGCGACCAGCGAGATCGCCGCCCACGCGCGCGGCGCGCGTTTGCGGATGGCCTTGCAGGAATTGGGGCCGATCTTCGTCAAGTTTGGGCAGATTCTTTCAACCCGTCGCGACCTGCTACCTGAAGACATCGCCGAGCAGCTATCACTGTTGCAGGATCGGGTCGCGCCATTCGACGGTGAGCGCGCGCGCAAAATTGTGGAAGCGGCGCTCGGCAAGCCGATTGCCGAGCTTTACGCCGAGTTTGACGAAACCCCGCTGGCCTCGGCGTCGATCGCCCAGGTGCACCCGGCGCGCTTGCACGATGCCGATGTTGATGGCGTGCGTGTGCGCGGTCGCGAAGTGGTGGTGAAGGTGCTGCGACCGGACATCGAAAAGCAGATCACCGCCGACATCGCCTTGCTGCGCGGCTTGGCTGAAATCGCCGCCCGCCATCACCCGCAGGCGGCCAATATCCGCCCGCTGGACGTCATCAACGAGATCGAAGCGACCTTGCGTGGAGAGCTTGATTTGCAGCGCGAGGGTGCCAACGCGAGTGTGCTGCGACGCAATTGGCTGAACTCCGACGACCTCTATGTGCCAGAAGTCTTCTGGAGCCACAGCGCACAGCGTGCATTGACGCTTGAACGCGTGCGCGGCATTCCTTCCGATGACATCAAGGCGCTGGATGCCGCGGGCATCGACAGGCCAAAGCTTGCTGCGAAGGGCGTGCGGCTGTTCTACACGCAAGTATTCCGCGACAACTTTTTTCACGCCGACGCGCACGCCGGCAACATCTGGGTCGATGCCGATCCTGCGCGCCGCGACAACCCGCGCTTCATCGCGCTGGACTTCGGCATCATGGGTCAGCTGCCAGCCCGCGATCAGTACTACTTGGCGGAGAACTTCATTGCCATGTTCTCCAAGGACTATCGGCGTGTCGCCGAACTGCACATCGAGGCGGGCTGGATGCCATCCACGGTGCGCATCGACGAACTGGAAGCGGCGACGCGGGCAATTTGCGAACCCTACTTCACCCGTCCCTTGGCCGAGATTGCCCTAGGCGAAGTAGTGGTCAAGCTGTTCCGCACCGCGCAGACCTATCAGCTGACCTTGCAGCCGCAGCTCATCTTGCTGCAAAAGACCTTGCTCAATATCGAAGGCGTCGGCCGTCTGCTGGATCCCAAGCTCGACATCTTCGCGGTCGCCCATCCGGTCTTGGAGAACATTCTGCGCGAGCGCTACAGCGTGGCGCAGCTGGCGCGCGAGTTTCGCAAGCGCCTGCCCGAAATCATTACCGCTGCGCCCGACATGCCGCGCCTGTTTCGCGAGTGGCTACAGCAACAAACCGATGGCCGTCATCGCATCGATATGGCCTCGGCCGACCTGCGCACCTTGGCCGCGGTCTCGCGCGAGAGCCAACGCAAGACGACCTACGCCATCCTCGGCACCGGCCTGATGATCGCCGCCGCCGTGCTCTTTGGTTTGGAAGCCGGCGGCCCGCGCATCTTCAACGTCGCTGCGGCAGTCTGGATCGCCAGCTTGGGCGCACTAGGCGCGTTTTATGCGGCGTGGCCGCGCAGCAGTTCGTAGCAACGTCTGCAAGAAGCCGAGGTAGGGCGCGATAACCTTAGGGCATTGCGTGAACGCGATGATTGGCTGGTGTGTTGAGCCAGCCATCCAGCCCGGGCAGGGCACCGATGGTTTCGGTGTGCAGCCATTGCTGCCAAGCCAGAATCACGCCAAAGCAGGCGACGACCAGCAAGGGATCAAAGCCCAGCAGAACGGCCGGCAGGTAGAACCACGGCGAGAAAAATCCATCGGTGAAAGAGACGCGTAGCGCGGTCGTTTGATCGAATTGATGGGAGCTGTGGTGCACCGAGTGAAGGCGGCGCTGGCGCCATCAGGTGCGCCTGCCCACAGCCGGCGAGTCAGGGGTAGTGAAACTGCACTCTGACGCCAATGGCCAGCAGATCATCGCGAGAATGCGTTGGGGTGCGCTGCGCTTACCCCAACCTACGGCCCTCCAATGTCGGACGCGTGGATTTGTAGGTTGGCGGTCAGCGCAGCGAACCCCAACGTCACTCGCCCGCCGTATCCGACACAGGTCATCGCAGAAATTCGTTGGGGTGCGCTGCGCTCACCTCCAACCTACGGCCTTCTGACTCCATTGGCAAAGTTCATGGGCGTACAGCCGCAGGCTGCTCGCCACCACGGATGGTGCGCTCGTTCAGGGCGCGCCCGGCGCCGGCTTCTCGCCCGCAAGATCCTTCAGACCGTCGAAGACAAGCTTCTGGTTGCGTGCCAGATCACCCCGCCGGGTCTCCAGATCGGCGATCCGCAGGCGCAGGTAACGCACCAGCATCGGCTCCGAGCGCAGCGACTGCGCGGCGGTATCGATGACCTCGGCTGGCAACTCCAGCGTGCACGGATAGCCGAGTTCTGCCGCGATGCCATCGAAATCGGCGCGGATGACGTTGCGATCACCGCACTGCCGCGACAATTCGCGCTGCACGTCGTTGGCCATGTTCATCCGGAACGCCTGGCGGTAGAGCGACTCGCGGCCCTCGCGCGACAGGTTGTCGAGCACGGCGAGCTGGTAGGCACGGCTCGCAATACCAAGCAATTCGGCGTCCTTGATCAGGCCGAGACTGCCGGTCGACACCAGTTCGTCGTAGGTGGACCGGCGTCGCAGGGCATCGCGGTACTGGGTGGCCCGATAGGCGTTGACCAGCAAGTCGTGGTTCGAGAGCGCCGCTGCACCCGTCAGCGCGTTCACGGCGGCCTCTGCCGCGTCGCGCGCGTCGCGGTAGTAGTCGCCCATATAGGCGTAAAAGCCGCGCTCGAAGTGCAGATCCGCGCGCAAGCGCTCAGTGAACTCGGCACCGCGTTTTTGGGTTTCGCGATCCTCGTTCCAGTTGCTCACCTGGATACCGACGAACACACCGATCACCACGATCAAGAAGTCGATACCGATCGCAGTCCAGTTCTGGTCGCGAACGTGTTCGATGACGCGGCGCAGGATCATCGCGCGTTCTCCTTCCGAGTCATGGCGTGAGCGACCAGCCGGCCCGCCGCTGGATCTCCTTGAATCGGGGATCCTCACGCATCGCCGTCCAGGCCGGGTCCTGGTTGAGCCAGAGCAGCCAGGAACCAACGCCGCTGCGGTCTTCGATTTCCTTGTCCAGCCACTTCAGCGCCTCGTCGCGTTCTCCCAAGGCTTCGTACACCGCAGCGATCCGGTACTCGACGACATGCTCGCCACGCGCGTCACGACCGAGCAACTCGGCGAGCAGCTTGCGTGCGTCTTCCGGCTGGCCGGCATTGGCATAGGCCAGCGCGAGCATGGCGATCCCCCCGGCATCGCCTGCGGGTGCCTCCGGTTGGGCCAGCTTCGCTTCGACCAGGGCTTGTTCGTAGTCACCCTTGGCGCCGAAGGCAAGGCTTCGATAGAAGTGCGCCAGTCCGGTGTCCGGGCTCTCCTTGAGAAACGCCTCGTAGTGATCGAGAACCCAGTCGTACTGGCCCGCCATGAATCGCGGCCGGCCAAGATTCAGCACTAGGTTACTGCGCTCATCGCCCTCGGCCAACGCGACTGCCCTATCCGCATGCTCGAAGGCCTGGTCGAAGTCGCCCATTCCGCTGAGCAACTCGGCGTAAAGCCGATGGGTCCGGGCATTGTTCGGCGCCAGGCGCAGCGCGGTTTCCAGTATTCGCTTCGCGCACCGATAGTCATTGGTCGCGATGAAGGCCTGATCGGCCAGTGCGTGCAGCCCGTGGACATTGGCCGGGTCGAGCTTCCTGCCCTTCTCCAGATTCTCCCAGGCGCGTGCATGGGCAATCTTCTTCGGCACGCTGAGATAACGCTGCGAGGACACGTGGGCGTTGGCGAGGTAAAGGTACGCCGGCGCGTTCTGCGGATCGACGCGGATCGCCTTCTCGTACTGTGAGATCGCCTTGGCGAGCGTCACGCCCGACGTGCCCGTCGAGGTGACGGCCTGCGCTTCGGCGACGAGCTTGTCGGCCGAGATCTGTTCCGGCGTTCTTGCGGTTTCGCCGACAGGCGATGGCTGCAGGGCCGAGAGATCAGGGCATGCTGGCGTCGCCGAGCGCGGCAGCGCGGGCGTCTCCCCGATGAGGCACGCGAGCAGGAAGGCAGCGCCGCAGCGGTGGATCATTCTCATGTGCATGCTCGCAGTGGCAGGTAGGGGTGGCAGATGGGATCGGGACTCGGATCGAACACCGACGCCAAAGTGGCGGCGACCATCACCACAAGGCACGCGCTGACCCGATCCAACCCGGCCATGCGGTTACCGTTGCCACGTTTGAGTTTTGATGAAACTCATGGCCGCGCCAAGCCCAATACCCGAAACAGCGGCGAGTTCGCGGTGCGCTGATCGAAGGTACACGTGGGGGCCGCTTTTGCCGCTTTACCGCAATGTCCGATCACATAGTCGGCAAAATCCGCTTTGCCGGACTCGAAATCGTTCAAGGCCTGCCAAGCCAGCTCCGAGCGTTCGGTGCGCAACTCGTCGACTGCCAGAATCTTTCTCAGAACGCCAGCGACCGTCGCTCGGTCGTAGCCATAGCCTCGCAGCACCCAAACCAGTTCACACAGGACGACCAGCGTGACAAAGCCCGGCGTCTCAGGGGTGCACTCGGTCTCGATTAGGGCCGTCGCCAACGCCGCTTGTGCTTCGTCGTCGCGCACGATGTAGCGAACCAGCACTTTGGTATCGAGTGCAATCACGCTGCATCAAGCGCGGAACGACCGCTTGCGCCATCGGCAATCGCGCTCTCCATGTCTTGCAGGCTCATGGCGCGCAGGGGTTTCCCGAGGGCAGTTTTGAGCTCGCGCACGCTGCCCCCGACTTTGACGATGCCGAGCAGGTCGTCGCCGCGGACAACAAACTCCAGTCGGGTGCCCGCTGCGATGCCGAGCCGCTTGCGAATGTCGGCCGGCAGCGTCACTTGGCCTTTAGAAGACACAATCGCTGTCATACTTTTACCGTCTCTGTCTTACTTCGACGCCTTACATCGTAGGGCAGAACCCCACACTCGCCAAGCGCTCAAGGTTGCTCTGCAGCGATCTTCGCCACGTACGCCCGATAGCTCGGCGATTCGCCATAGACCTTGTCGTAAAAGGGTTTGAAGGGCAAAGATCAGTCGATCCATGCGCTGTGCAGTCTGTGGCGCGATGGACTTTGCTGGATCAACCTCGCTATCGCGCTTCAGCCCCTCCGGCGTCAGTTCGTACAGCCAGGAGAAAAGCAACGCGGTGAGAAAACCCAGCGCCAGCACCACCACCAGCACCTTCATCACCCAGCTTGGCGCATCGAAGGTCGGCAACAGCGTCGCTGCCACTTGGGTAATCAACCACGCGCCGACCAGATACAACCCAGCCATGCGGATGACGTTGCGGCGTTTGAGTTCGGCGATTAGCTTCATGTGCCACTCGCGAGCAGGGGATTGCAGGTGCGCAAACCCGTGTAATGACGGCCGTGGGACAGGTCTTCGCTGTACAGGATCGCGCAGCCGCTGCGGATAGCGGCCTCGACAATCAGCGCATCAAACCACGAAGTTTGCTCACGCTCGGCGAGTTCATGGGCGTCAAGCACGAGATGATGGTCGGTGGCGACCACCTCGAAGGAGGCCACGGCGGTGAGCGCGCGTTGTGTGTCTGCATGGCTCAGCTCGGGCTTGAACTTGCGCGTCAGCACGGCGCGCAGCTCAATCAGAACCTGAGTGCTGACGACGATTTCGTGGTCGGCGGCGAGCTGGCGCAGCCAAACACCTACGCGCTGCGCCTTGTCGGGATCACGCTGATCCAGTCGGTATACCCAAAGGTTGGTGTCGACGAACACGCGCATGCTTATTCGGTCTTTGCCGAGCGCTGGTGCAATTCATCACGGCT
>JANNWF010000343.1:0-6146 GCA_031408455.1 Pseudoxanthomonas sp.
CCGGAGAAGCGTAACCACATCTTCGTCAGCATCGCCTCGTATCGCGACCCATTGTGCAAGCGCACCATCGCCGATCTTTTCGCCAAGGCCGACCATCCCGGGCGGATCACGGTGGGCGTGGTGCAGCAGAATCAGGCTGACTCGGCCGAGGACTGCATCGCCGGGTGTGCGCTGTGCGCGGAGAAACAGCGTCTGGGACAGATCAAGGTCAAGCACTACGACTACACCCAGGCGCGCGGGCCCGCTTTCGCGCGCTGGGCGGCCTCAAAGCTGTGGGACGGCAGCGAGTTCTATCTGCAGATCGACGCCCATTCCAATTTTCAGCCGCACTGGGACCGCAGCATCGTCGCCCAGTACCGTGCACTCGGCGACCCTCAGGCGATACTCACCCACCACCCCCCGGCGCCGTTTCAGATCGATTACTTTCTCGAGCACGGCGTCACTAGCCTCAATTGCGCGGCGACGATGTCTGACGATGGCATTTTTCGGCAGCGCTCCCGGGGCGTGAATGCGCCCCTCGGCCCGCTGCCGCTGCGGTCGCCATTCGCCGCTGCAGGCTTCTTGTTCATGCCCGCGCGCGTGCTCCTCGAGGTGCCCTTCGATCCCTATCTGGTATTCCTGTTTCATCCCGAGGAATCGCTGCTTTCGGCTCGCTTGTGGACCGCCGGTTTCAACTTGTATGCGCCAACGCGCCCGATCATCTCGCACGAGTACCATCATCAGGCCAGCCCGCGCTATTACCAGCTTGCCAACGCATTTGCCGGCTGCCGATTCCGCGCCACAACCCGCGCCCAGTACATCCTGGGGCTGATACCGCGGACGGGGGTCGATCCCGCCTTCCGCGCCGACCTGGACCGTTACGGCGTGGGCCGGGCCCGATCCCTGGCCGATTTCTACATCAATGCCGGCCTTGATCCGACGGTCGCTGGTCTGCCGATTGGCGCAGCCAACGGCCCGCCAGGACCGCCGGCGCTGCTTACCACCAGCCGCTGTCCGCCAAAGGCCGAACACTAGTGTGGTGCGGCCTCCGGCCAAAATGCACCGGAACCAAAAGTCAGTTGCTTACGCCGCTCTACACTTGCGCCGACGGCTCAACGGGGGTCGACGTCCTCGAATGCGGACGCGTCATCGGCCTCGGCCGCGGATTCGTCGTCGTCCGCGAAGTCGGACTCGATATCGCCCTCGGCCGCGGATTCGTCGTCGTCCGCGAAAGCCGAATCGTCGTTTCGTTCTTCCCCGGTTGCGCCACCTTCCGACGCAGGTTGATCGGCGCTGCCGACGTCAGGTTGATCGGACGCGCTGGCGCTCGGTGAATCGATGGCCTCGCCGCTGGGGATGTCATAGTCCGGAATTTCGGTGGCATCCTGGCCCAGCCTGTCGCCGGAGGCGACGCCTGGCGTCAGCACCAGCAACACCGCGACCAGGCGCAACATCTCAACCGGCTTGAGCGAGCGTGACATAGGCATCCTTCTTCGATGAGTTGGGTCAATGGACCCGCCGGGTCAGCACCGGGGAGATCGTCAAGCATGGCCTGAGTTTCGCACACCCAGGCGTCGCGGTGGCAGATGCCGTGGAATGGTGGCAAGTGGGCATCTCTGGCCAAGTGCTCGCCTGATACCGCGCTGCGCGACATCACGCAATTGCTGGATCTGGGCGCGTTGAAGAAGTCGCCCGACGGCGGGCGCAGCACGGCATACGAACTGGCGGGCGGCTGAGGCGCACAGCGAGCAGCATCGTCAGGTTCAAGATTTTTCGCGCCGAGCAGTGCAGCGGGTATGCGGAGTCCATCCGCGCAATCGCGACGATCAGACCGGCCTTCCGACCGACTCTGAAGTAGTGTACGAGCGCAGGTTTCGGTTCGAGGTCAACTCCACCACCAATGTTCAGACAAAAACCGGCCCTCAAAGCCGGTTTTTTGTTGCCCGAAATCCCTCGTCACTGCGGGTTTTCGCGCCATTCTGCCGGTGCCACGCGGCGCAAGAATGTGGCCCGAACCAGGGCGAGTTCGACCCTCCTTTGCTCTCTCTTCTCCACTTGCCATCACGATCCCCGTCGCAGTTGGCACCCGCAGAATCCCCGATGCGGCGCGGAGTTACGCGGGTGTCGCGGAAAGCGGTTGGCAGCGACGATTGGAGCAGCAATCGGGTTGACTATCCAGGTCATCCTGCGTGTTGATGTCCAGTTCTGCTTCCGGTGCGGCGAACAGCACCACACGCTGCGTGCCGTCGCGTATCAGCGTCCTGGCGCTGCCGCGCAGCGCTGCCAGAGCACCAATGGACGGTGCGCAAGGCGATCATGAGTCGCAGTGCGCGGGTGTTGATGGAAGGCTGGGTGAGGGTGCCGCCAGCGCAGGGCTGAAGCCCACAGGCTGGCGGCACCACCGTCGTTGGTGACCGGAAAAGGCGACGGAGGCAATTAATTGCCAGCTGCGGTGTTAGGTAAATCCCTACCGATTCCGCTGGCATCGATTGATGGTGTTCTGGCGGGCTATCACCGAGTGCGATGAACACTGCTCGGGCACCCACATCTTGGTCATCGTGGAATCCACATGACGCTTGCGGCCATTGAAGTGCCTGAATGACCGCTTTGGAGCACACAATCAGTCGCGCAATCGAACGGCCGTTCCTGGCCGTTATGCAGAGCTCGTCATAACGGCCATTATGCATAGCACTCAGTTATGCATAGCGTCGTACCTCACAAGCTCAGGAAGCCTCTCCGGATGTGGCGTGGCGGCCTTCGCGCTGGCGGTGAGGTAGACATAAATTCGGCGGTGATCTGGAGTGGGGAGCCCACCGCCGGAGACCGTCATGGACCCCATCGTTTCACTTCACCCCACGCCCAAGGCGTGGCTGATCAGTAGCAGGCTGGCGCCGCATATCGATGCGTTTGTTGCGCACTTGAGGCTCGGCCGCTATGCGGCCGGTACGACCAGGGACTACATCGCCGGCGTCGCCCACTTCGCTCGCTGGATGACGCATCGCCGTCTGCCAATTCGGCTGCTCAATGAGCGCACGGTCGGGCGGTTTTTGCGTGACCATCTGCCGCTCTGTGATTGCCCATCGCCAGTGTTACGGGTGAATGGCGACCTGCGCGCCGCGCTTGGTCACCTGCTGGTCGTGCTGCGGGAGCAGGGAGTGATCGCCGAGCCTCCTCCGCCCACTGGCCACATTGCCGACGAACTGCGCCGATTCGATGGCCACATGCACATGGCGCGAGGCTTGGCGGCAGGCACGCGAGGCTGCCGCCTTCGCATCGTGCAGCGCCTACTTCTGCACAAGTTCCGCGGGCGACCCGTCGTCATCGCCAAGCTGCAACCCGCAGACGTTCGTCAGTTCCTCGCTGAGCAACTCGATCTGCAAGGCACCGCCTCCAACGCATGCGCGCTGGCCGCAGCGCTTCGAGCGTACTTCCGCTACCGAATGACCTGCGGTGACCGGATGCATGGGTTGCTCGGCGTGATCGCTTCGCCTGCCCACTGGAGCCTGGCGTCGTTGCCGCGTGCGCTCGGCAACGCGGAGGTTGATCGCTTGCTCAGTTCGCTCACTGACTCGATTCCGTCGCCGCGGCGCTGCTGCGCCATCGTGCACTGTGCGCTGGACTTGGGTCTGCGCTGCAGCGAAATCGCCAAGCTCACGCTGGCCGACATCGACTGGCGCGCCGGCACTGTGACGCTCAGACGAACGAAGTCACGCCGTCAGGACATCTTGCCGTTGCCGACGGTCACTGGCCAGGCGCTGGCGGACTACGTGCGCCACGAACGCCCAACCACTACCCGCAACCCGGCCGTGTTCGTTCGCCGACACGCGCCACACGACCGTCCCATCGGCGTACATGCCATCCGGCGTGTGATTCGCGATGCCTATCGGCGCATCGGCCTGACGCACGGCCGCGCGCATGCACTGCGCCACACATTGGCCTGTCGGTTGCTCGAGCACGGGAGTTCGCTCAAGGAGGTGGCCGACGTGCTGCGCCACCGGTCGCTGAACACCTCGCTCATCTACGCCAAGCTCGACAAGCCTCGGTTGGCTGCGGTCGCGCTGCCTTGGCCCGGGAGTGCGTCATGAACGCTCGCATTGGTCTGCAGACCAGAGTCGACGATTACCTCGCCGAGCGCCGCCGTCTGGGCTTCGCGCTTGACACGATGGGCCTCGCCCTCTGTAACTTCACTCGCTACCTGGCTCGTGTTTGTCACCGAGGACCGCTGACCGTCGAGGTGATGGCCGACTGGGCGCGACGGGAGAAAAGGACGGGCCACACGCCTGAAACTAGCGCGCGCCGAATCCGATTGCTAAGGCCGTTCGTCCGCTGGCTGCGGCAGTTCGAGCCACTGACCGAGGTGCCCGACGCGTCGATCTTCGGGCGAATTCCGGGACGAGTCGCACCACACATCTATCGCGAAGACGAGATCGTGCAGCTGCTGGCAGCTGCGCGACGGCTCAATCCGCAAGATGGCTTACGGCCGGCTACCTTCGAGGCGCTGTTCGGGCTGATCGCTGCGGCCGGCCTGCGGGTGTCCGAGGCGCTGCACTTGCTGGACGCCGATGTCGATCTGACGGCCGGCACGCTGGCGGTGCGGCAGACCAAGTTCGCCAAGTCGCGATTGTTGCCGCTGCACCCAAGCACTGTGGACGCGTTGGATCGGTACCGAAAACTGCGTTGTCGGCAGGTACGGACTACGGCCCAGACGCCGTTCTTCATTGGCACACGGGGAAAGCGATTGGGCCAGCCGCTGAGCGATCGCCAAGTCCACCGGGTGTTCTCCGAATTGCGGGACCAGTTGGGCTGGGTTGATCGCGGCGCACACGGTAGTCCGCGCATCCACGATCTGCGGCACAGCTTCGCCGTGCGCCGCGTGATGCTCTGGCACGAGCAGGGAACCGATGTCGATCAGGCGATGCTGGCGCTCTCCACGTACCTGGGGCACGCCAAGATCTCCAACACCTACTGGTACCTCACCGGTGTGCCTGAGCTGATGGCATTGGCCGGCGGGAAGTTCGAGCGCTTCGCCGAAGCACCGGAGACCGGTGATGAGTAGCGCAAAGCGTTCCGCGGCAGTGCCGTCTTTTCCAGCCCTGGTGCAGGCATTTTTCGCCGAGCACCTTACGCAGCAGCGCTCGCTGAGTCCGTGCACGGTGGCGGCATATCGGGATGCGTTCATGTTGTTCCTCGACTTCACCCAGGCACACTGCGCGAAGTCGCCGGCAGCGATGAAGTTGACCGATCTCACGCCAGAAGTGCTTCTGGCCTTCCTCGACCATCTGGAGCACGAGCGCCACAACACGGTGCGCAGTCGCAATGCGCGACTTGCCGCCCTTCGGGCATTCATGAAGTTCGCAGCACATCGCGACGTGTCATCACTGCATGTCATCGAGCGCTCGCTCGGAGTGCCGATGAAACGATTCGAGCGGCCGATGCTCGGGTTCCTGTCGCGCGAGGAGATGCTGGCGGTGATCGGTACGCCAGACAGCAGTTGGACAAGCCAGCGCGACCACCTGCTATTGGGCCTGCTCTACAACACCGGCGCGCGCGTGTCTGAGGTCATCGGCGTACTGGTGTCCGACATCGTGCTCGATTCCGCCGCCTGCGTACATCTCCGCGGCAAGGGGCGCAAGCAGCGTTCGGTACCGTTGTGGCGTTCGACGGTGAAGGAGATCCGAGCCTGGCTCAAATTGAACCCGCAACTCGGCTCCACCTCTGCGCTGTTGCCGAACCGGGACGGTCAGGCGATGACACGCGACAACGTGACAAAGCGCTTGACGCTTGCGGTTCGAGCGGCCGCAAAAGTCAACGCCGAACTGGCCAAGCGCAACATCTCGCCACACACAATTCGGCATACGACGGCGATGCACTTGTTGCAATCGGGTGTAGACATCAGCGTGATCGCGCTGTGGCTGGGCCACGAGAGTCCCAACACCACGCATCAATACGTCGAAGCCGACCTGGCAATGAAGGATCGGGCACTCGCGCGTTTGCAGGAACCCAGTACCAAGATCCACCGATACCGTGCACCGAACTCGCTACTGGAGTTCCTGCGGGCGCTGTAATTATGCAGAGCTCGCCAGCGTGCCTGCGGCTACAAAACAGGGCCGTGGGCATCGTCGCTGCCGAGCGCTATTCATAACTGAGTGCTATGCATAATGGCCGTT